>CAYSBM010000427.1:2312-2673 GCA_964429095.1 uncultured Solibacteraceae bacterium
TTAAAGGGAGGGACCCCCCTGGACCCGCGCCAGGCGCCGCGGTCGAGTTCCTTCCCTTCCGAGAAACCGCGAATCTCGACCAGCTTGTCGGGGACAAGGTCGGTTCGCAGATAGCGAAACGGCTGCGTTGGGTCGCATTCGATCCGGATGTTGCGTCCCTCCTGCGCCAGACGGGCTGGCGTCCCCGTCTTGAGCTCCACCGACCCCGCCGCGTGGTTGGTGGGCGCGACGGTGGCATACCGCAACACGCCGGTGGCGGGCGCTTCAAGGAGAACATGGTCAAGCCGCGTGGCCTTGCCCAAATCCAGCCGCAGATAACGGCTCCCGGGGTCGCGAGCCCGCGACGTCAGGAGGGCGCAGC
>CAYSBM010000427.1:2683-3397 GCA_964429095.1 uncultured Solibacteraceae bacterium
AGAATGTGTCCGGATTCCCGTCGAAGAGGTATCCCGGTAGCATGCCTTCCTGCATGATCATGGGCTGATCCAGGAAGGCCTGGCGGGCTTTCTGCACCTGCGGGATTTTGCTCGGGCCGGAGCGGCGCAAGGAGCGGAGCTCCAGCGGATCATTGTCGCCGGCGAAGCAACTGCTCTCAAACAACCCTTCGGCATCGGCAGGAACCGCGCACACGATCGGCACGCCAATGCGCCGGTGCCACGGCGCAACGTCCGGTTCGCCCGGGAATTGGATGCGAACCGTCTTGCCTGCCGGAAGCTCGGGCATCGGCCGGCCGTCAATGGTCGCCTGCCGAAACGCTCTTCCGTTGGAAACCAACGACACCTCCGAAGTCGTTCCAGCGGGGCCGAGCATTCGGATGACAACATCCTTGCCCGGAACATCGCGGACGACCTCGTAGTCGCAGCCGCGCAGCCCGATACCGCCAGTCTGTTTGGCATCCACCAACAGCAGACAACTGCGGAACGGGAGAACTTCAACGGCAACCTCGTCGCCAGGCTTGAAGGTGCCCAAGATTCGCTCGCCGGGATGGAGCTGCCGCACCTCGACAGGACCGTCGGCGGTGAAGCCGATGGAGGCAGCGAGTTTCAGCCGGCGGACGACGGGTTCCCAGCCGAGGTTGCGCTGCGTGACGCGGCGGGGTGGTTCATTGCCCCGCCCGACGGCCCGCGGGC
>CAYSBM010000428.1:0-3388 GCA_964429095.1 uncultured Solibacteraceae bacterium
AACATCCGAGTGCATCTCGAACTGCGGCCGCCACACCTGCACCACCCGCAGCGGACAGAAGATGAGGATCAGTTGAAACTCCTCCTCGACGCAGAGGTACACGGTCATCGCCGATTTACCCGTGCCCATGACGGCCGCGACCATGGCGCCCCGCTTGCCGCGCCGGTAGAGACTGCGAACGAAGGTGACGGCTTCCCTCTGGTGCCGCCAGGGCGTAGTGCGGAGGCTCGCGAGCGCGTTCAGTTCGGCTTGCGGTAGGCCCATGGCCTTGCCCTCCGATCCATTTCCAGCGCTTCGCCGATGGTCAGGTTCGGGTTCTCACGCAGATAGGGCTCGCAGATCGCGCGCAGGCGGACGAGCGCCTGCCGCTGCTTCTGTTGCCGGATCAGCCACGCCTCGAGTTGGGCTTCCTCCGCATCCAACTCCGCGAGTTGCCGTTCATCCTGAGTGAGTCGTTTGTCCATGGCTGCCTCTCCTCATGCCGCCTGGCCTTCCGGTGCGAGCAGTGCGATCGCCTCGGCCGTGGTGATGCCCGGATGCGCGGCGAAGACCGGTTCGAGCCAGGCGTAGAACCACTCGGCCACCTTCAGGCGCGCCGTGTCGGCTTCAATCTGCTCCCGCAGCAGCGCCATGTAGCGCCGGTGATGTTCCTCGGTGGCTCGCGCCGTCGCCACGTAGCGGATGGCTCCGCGGTCATCACGGAAGGTGAGCGCGGACTCGGGCTCCAGACCTCCGAAGCGCATATCCAGGCGCAGTTGCAGCGCACGTCCCTTCTTGGTCGCCAGCGTCTTCTTCATACGGTCGCTGACGATGGACCGCACCTGCGCCACCGCCAGCTCGCGGCCGTACTCGTCGACCAGATCCCCGTACCGCTCGAGCACCTCCGCGCTGACTTCCTCAGCCGTGGGCTCGCGCGTCTCCAGGTGCGCCAGAATCACCTCGTCGATCCGGCGCGACAGTTCCGAATCATGAAATCTGGGTGTTTTCACGTATTGCCTCCTCAAAGCGATGGAGCCAGTCCAGGGCGGCTGGCGATTTGGCCCGGATGCCCGGGCAGTGCCAGTACTCGAGCCGCGAAGCGAGTTCAACAGGATCAAGCGGCGTGTCGGCCAGAGCCATGACGGCGCGCGTCACCGCCCAGATCGAGTCAAGATCTTCCTTGAGCGCCTTACGTTCCTCGTCCGAGAGGCCCGAGCGGTAGCGGCCCGTGCGGTCGGCCACGAGCATGCCGGTCTCGCGCGCGATTCGCCGCGCCTCGGCGGTGGAGGGGAGTTCAGTGGCCTCGCGCAGTTGGCGCACGATCTGGCGGCGCACGGCGGCGGGCATCTGGACGATGGTGCGCTGGGTGTCGGCTGGTTGTTGAGCAAGGACGGCAGCGGCGTGGATTGAGAGTTCGCCGGAGTCCATGGCTTCGACCAGTTCCGGTGTGCCACGCTCGACGACGTTCTTGGCTCGCTCGTAACTCTTGTAGTTGTTGAACCCGGCCTTCCGTGCGGCGATCTCCCGAGTCTGGACTCCTGGTGGAACTTCAGGACAATTGTCCTGAGGTTGCCGGTCTGTTCTCTGGCCCTGCCGGTTGCCGATTTCCTGCTCCAGGGCTGAGGCAATCGCCGTCCGCTCGGAGGCAGTGAAACTTTTGCGAACCTCGTTTTCATCGTGCTCGGCGGCCAGCAAGCTGGAGACTCGGACAACCCGAGTGGGAATCCGCGGCCACTTCAGGTGGTCGCGTACAGCGAGGAAGCGCCGTTGCCCGAAGACCAACCGGAAGTCTTCCGTGATCCCGATGGGTTGCAGCAGCCCTTCACGGGCGATACTCGCGGCCAGACCCTCCAGATCGCCCATTTCTTTGCGGTGGCGTTCGCCGATGTGGATCTGGTCGCAGGGGATCTCGATGATCTTGAGGGAGTGCTTCACAGCGAGCCTCCCGTAGCCGCCGGGCCGTAGCCCGCATTGAGGAACGCCTGGCGCAGCCGTGCGATGCGCGCGTACACGGTGGACCGGGCGATGCCGAGCATCCGGCTGATCTCGGTGGGGCCGTGGTCGACGAGCAGCAGCGCCAGCGCGCGGTCGGGATCGCCGAGAGGCGCGTGCACGCGCTCCAAATCAACATGGAATTGGACAGCGGGAATTCCGTCAGCGGTGGGGAACCGATGACCGTCGAGGCGCTCGATCACACCGGGATTGCGGCGCCGCCGCAGCAGGGAGGCGAAGCGCTTGTCGGCCACACGTTCGAGGAAAGTCCGGAGGCTTGCTCGTGATGCGTCATACTGCCGCAGGGCCATCCAGAGTCCCAGGAGAGCTTCCTGCTCGAGGTCCTCGCGATCCGCGGCCGTCGCGTGGCCAGTGGCCACCGCCGCCGCGGCACGAACCTGAACGGCGCGCAAGGCAAGGGGTAATGCCAGCTCAAAATTCGTGTCAGCCACGGCGCACCCCCGCTGTTTCGGGCAGGTGCTCAACTTCGAGAGAAAACGGCAAGCCGTGGCGAACGTCGATGACCAGCACCTCGCCGTCGCCCATCTGCTCGATGGCCGACAGCAGCTCTTCCGTTTGCTGCCTCAACAGAAAGTCATCGAAACCGTATTCGGGACGGGGAGAATTATCAGCGCCAACCTTCAGCTTCCGAATCACGCGCGGTGGCGGATTGAAGACCGGCACTCCGTTCCGCACCTGCAGATCCTCGATCCGGCCGAAATTGATCTGCTGCATCAACTCGACAAGTCGCTGCTGTGGCCCTGTCAGGGAGGATTTTGATCTGGGTGGTTTCACCGAGCACTCCTCGTTCGAAATCAAGGAGTTGCCCCGTGCCGGGAGGCTGCGGAGGGGTTTACGCCATTCCTCGCGTCTTCACATCGAACGCCGGGGCAACGCCTTCAAAAACGAGGCGCCACATTTGGCGTGGCATTGCCACAAGTGGCGTGGCATCGTGAAAAAAGTCAGAATTTCCAGGGGATCGAACCCGAGTAGGAGAGGAAGTAGCCTCGGTGGATATGCTTGTCGAGGTGCTCCCCAAGGGCGGGGGAGTGCTTGCGTATGGTCTCGATGGCACGCTCAATGGCCATCGACACGGATTTCCGAATACGGTCCCGGTCGTCCTGACTTCGGCGCGGACGCCCAGACAGACCCTGCCCCGCGAGGATCTGGTCAGCCAACTCCTCAAGTTCCGACCGGATGCTCTCGCATCGGCCCGAGTCGTTATTCTTTTCCGCCTCGGCAAGCTGGTACTTCAGATCTTCGGCACGCCGGCGGTAGTCGCGTCGAGCCTTATCGTCGATGGTCTCGCCAGCGGTACCAACGGGCACGTGGGCCACCCCTTGGGTGGAGGCAAAGAGCTCGGCAACGAAAACTTCGCGCCCAGGGGAGCGCATTAGTTCGGCAATGTAATGAATGC
>CAYSBM010000429.1:0-410 GCA_964429095.1 uncultured Solibacteraceae bacterium
CAACCCCCCCACTACGGGTACCCACACACAAAGAGCCTTTCAATTCACTCCTGCTCGAGCAAGCCCCGAGCCAGAGTAACAGCATAATCCCCCACTCCATCGGTTTACGGAGCGATCCCTGAGACAATTTGAACAATCTTGCGCCCAATTCGTTTGTAATTCGTCAACCAAAGGCGGCTGAAATCCCCTCGAAAACCAGACACAGCCCGGCCGTTGTCAGCAGATCCGAGAGAGATTCATTCATTCGGTACCCATGGCTTCCCAGGAACTGGAAAATATCTTCCTCTCTATCGCCGTACCGCTGCCCATGTCCATCCGACTCTAACACCAGCGCACCGCCCCTCTGCTGCTCCAGCAGCCCGGCCGCGCCGCGCCGCGCCGTCAGTTCATACCCCTCCACGTCGATTTTC
>CAYSBM010000429.1:420-975 GCA_964429095.1 uncultured Solibacteraceae bacterium
TCGATCGCTTCCACGCCCAAGTCGTCTGCAATTCTGTCGAGCGTCACCATCGGCCGCAGTTCGGTGTCTTCCGTAGCCGGCTGGCTCGTATCCTCGACGTCGTGGTTAAAGCCCCCCTGGCGCCGTGACAGAACTACATTCCCATTGCGGTCCCCCACTGCGGCATGTACGCATACCCACCGGGCCGACGGCTGAAGCAGCCAGTTGGAACACAGCGCATGATAATGTTCGGTGGATGCCTCAATCGAGACCACAAACAGATCCGGGTTCTCATGCAAGGCGAACAGCGAGAACAGACCGCAGTTGGCGCCCACATCCCAAAAGGAAACGGCCCCTTCAACCAGCGCCCTCACAGCCCGCAGGCTGGCGTCATTTTCGAATCGAGCCCGTCCCTGCGCTGTGATGAAGCTCTTCACGATACCCGGAGGATTCGGAATTGCGCAGCGGACGCGCTCTGCCACCACCAGCGAGAGTGACGCCGCGCCCAACCGTTGTAAGAGGCGAGCCGAGTAATAAGCCACCATATTGCCCGCTGTCATGCCAGTCGAATCCTCC
>CAYSBM010000429.1:985-3374 GCA_964429095.1 uncultured Solibacteraceae bacterium
GCTGCCCTGCCAGGCGGAACACTCCGTCCCCCCCCTGCGTTCGACCTTGCCTTGGGCCGCCCGTATGGCGCCGGCCATCGTCTCGGCGGATGCTTGCCAACTCAACCGCCGGGCGGTTTCCATGGCTCGCTGCCCGAGCCTCTGGGCAGCCTCGGGCTGCGAAAGCACCAGGCAAACGCGCGCCACGGCGCCTTGGATGTCCATTGAGTCAAACAGTAGACCGTCTTCTCCATCGGTGACGATCTCGGGTATGCCACCGACGCGGGAGGCAACCACCGCCAGCCCTGACGCCATGGCCTCCAACAGCGACAGAGGGCTCCCCTCTTGAAGTGAAGGCATCAGAAAGACGCTGTGAGACAAATATTGCCCGGCCATCTCCTGCTCGTCCTCGACCCTCGGCACCACGTGGACCGAACCTTTCAATTCCATCTCGAAGTCAGCTTCCACCATTTCCGGCGGGCAGCCGCTGCCGATGATGCTGAGCTGCGCTTGGTGAAAACGGGCGCGGACGCCTTTCCAGATTTTGGGCAAAACCCGCCGGCCCTTCACGTCCAACCAGCCGCCGACAAACAGCACCCGGCCTTCCGCGACCGGGCGGGGGGCCGCGAGACCCACAAAAGAACGGCCCACCCCGTTGATCATGACTGTCACCGACTCCGCCGGGATTCGCAGACGCTCCACTGCGTACCTCCGGTCCACCGAGTTAAGGCAGACAACGTGATCCGCTAATTTCAGCGCACCATCCGACTGCCAGAAACGCACTGCTCGTGCGATCAGCCGCGACCGCAGGCGCATTCGTGCGAATCCCCGAGCCGCAGCGGCTTCCATATCGCGAAAAACGCGGCTCTCGACACCGTGCGACATAGCAACCATGGGCGGCAAGGACCGCCACACACGGCGAAGGACGCCATACCAAAATCCACTCGGCTCGCGGATGACGACGGCCTGAAAGCGGCGGCGGCGCAGCACGATGCGGATCGCCAGCGCAACCGGGAACCAGATCACCGACAGTCTCCGCCGCTTAATAAGCTGCGGGAAATCCTCAGCAAACCACAACTCCACCTTATATCCCACTCCCGCCAAAGCCGCAGCCATCTCCAGTGACCACCTTCCAACTCCCGTAGCTCTGTCCCTCGGTGCAAATGAGACAAGGAGAATGCTCCTCGCCACATCCGACCTCTTCTCACCAGGTTCCGCTGTTGTGCTCCCGCCACTCGCTGCTGCCATTGCCGCACCCAATCTCCTCTTCAACTCTCTTCACCGCTACTCCACGTTCGCTGCTCATGATCCCCCCGCCCCCACCAGTGGGTTCCGTCCGGCCCAGTCGGCCTCGATGCCCTCCCAGGAGTGGTCGCCGTCCACAAGAACAAAACCCATCGGCCATCTTACGTTCGCAGCGAAGCGCTGGGCCGCTTCTCCCCTCTAGCGAATAGCCGCTGTGCGCCAAACCTCTGCCGTCCCGGGCGGAGCGGCTCCACCGCGAAGATTCCTCCCCCCTCAGCCAGAACGCCTGGCAGCAGTTTCGTCGTTGCGCCGCATTGGACGCCACTTTCCACACAAGTCCGTGCTCCCCCGGCTCGCGCCTCCAGACACCAGCGCTCCTCCACGGTCGTTTACGTTTCCCCCGTAGCGTCGCCGGGGAAATAATTGCATGAGTAGATGATGACTCGCATCACTGCTAGGGGACCCATCACCGCTGCTCAACCGTTCATCATGGCGCCTGCTGGCGTGCTCTCAAATCCCGCCACGCGCACGTCTTTGTTGATACCAAGAGTTGATGCACAGCGAACCATCTGGTCAGCTTCCCCAGTCCGGCGAGGAACTCAAGGTCAACCGGAGACCGCCCCGGACACGGCACCAGAAGCACAACCCCGTCCACCAGCTTCGGGCGTAAACCAGCGCTACGCAGCCAGTAGAACGTCCTCGGAAGCACGGTCAGATGGTTGATCGGCTGCCCGCATTCGGTGAACGGGCGGCCCACCAGCCGCCGGTAACCGCGATATAGCCCCATGGCATTCAGATAGTTCGGGGTCGTGAGAAAGAGCCTGCCACCAGGCTTTAGAACGCGCCCTAACTCCAAGACCGCACGCCTGGGCTCTAGAACGTGCTCGATCGTTTCGCAAGAACACACCGTATCGAAGCTGTCGTCCTCGAATGCGAGGCTCTGTACGTCCTGAACCGTGAGCGTTAAATTACGCTGTTCGCTTCGCCCTCTACTTGCGATCGAAATAGCGCTGAAGGAAAAGTCTGCGGCGATAACTTCATTAGGAGCCGCAGCATGCCTCGCCAACCAAAGTGCAAATCCACCGCGCCCGCAGCCAATCTCCAGAACACGCCGGCCCCTTAGATCTCGCTCCGGATCCAGATGCCGCCGCACCAGCCGGTACCC
>CAYSBM010000430.1:0-2535 GCA_964429095.1 uncultured Solibacteraceae bacterium
CCTACGCGGTCGCGGCATACGGAGAGTACACCGGCGAGGCTGTCATCGTGCGCCAGGGCCCACATCCCCTCGGCCCGCTCCAAGGCCTCCTCCCAACCCCAGTGTGTGAGCGCTTCGGCCAGGACCTCGGTATCGGAACAGGTCCTGAATCGCGATCCCTCGCCTTCCAGCATCCTCCGCAGTTCGAGATAGTTGTACAGCTCGCCGTTAAAGACCAGGGTGGAAGAACCGTGGTGGAACGGCTGGTGGGAGCGCGGGTCAAGGTCAATGATGCTCAGGCGGGAATGGAGCAGAACCAGGTGTTCGCCGGCAGGCGTTATGCAGCGCCAGGCGGCGGCGTGGTCCGGCCCCCGCCGGCGCATCAGCGCCAGGCAGGCCTCGACCCGCTCGCCGCCACTCTGGCGCGGGCCAAGACTGCCGGCGATGCCGCACATTCTAGGCCACCTCCAAAGCAGTAATGGGATCGCCCTGCGCCAGGTTTCGCACTAGTCGCCGCCCCAGAAGAAGGGTTTCCTTGCCTGGCGGCAGGCCATCGGCAGGCCGTAGCCAGGTGATATCTTCGAGCGACAGCCTGCGGCCCGCCTCCAGATCCCGGGCAGCCACAATGGCGCGCCGCAACAGGCGTTGATTGGCTTCCTCGCTGGGCTGGACGGCCTTGTCGGGTGAGCCCAACATTTTCTCGATGCGGCGCAGACGCCGCAGCAGTTCCCGCATCTCAGCCGGATCGGCCGAAAGTTGATGGTCCCGGAAGCCGGACTGGTTCTTGTCCAGCGTGAAATGCTTTTCGATGATGCGCGCGCCCAGAGCCGCGGCCGCCAAACAGGCGTCGATCCCCAGGGTGTGATCCGAATAACCCGCTATGCATTCCAGTCTCCGGGCCAGTGCGGGAATCACCGCCAGGTTGGTTTCTTCGTCCGGCGCTGGGTAGGAGCTTACGCAGTGCAACACCGCTAACCCCGGCGATACCCCTTTCCGCTTCCATATGTTTTCGATGAACTGCCGGACGGCCGTCAGTTCCGCCCAACCCGTAAGCCCGCCGGAAACGATCACCGGCTTGCCGCTTTCGGAGACGCGCTCCAGCAGGGGGTAGAAATTGTTGTCCCCGGAAGCGATCTTAAAAGCATCCACCAAAGGCGCCAGAAACGCCGCGCTTGGCAGATCCAGTGGCGTAGAGAGAAAGGCTAACCCGCGGCTGCGCGCACGTTTGGCCAGACGCTCAAATTGGTCCCAACTTAATTCGAACCGCGCCAAGCGTGCAAAACGTTCCCTGTCACGGGCGCGCACAAAATCTTGCACACGGAAAGTTTGAAATTTGACGGCATCCACGCCGCAATCCGCCGCAGCGTCGACCAGCCGTTCGGCTCGAGCAATATCGCCTTCATGGTTGTTGCCGATTTCGGCCACCAACAGCACCTTTTCTCTGGCGTTGAGATTTGCAATTCTCATAGGGAAACACCGCTGTCTAGGATCAACTCGGCCGCCCCGGCCAGCGTCGCCAGCCGCCCGTAACGCGGCGCCTCACTAAGCGCTTCCTCACCGCCGCCGGCAAAGACGGCCCTTTCAATCCACAGGCAGCGGTCGCGCGCGCAGACCAGCCAGCCTTGGCCGCTTACGCGATAGATGCGTCCTGGTTCTCCCGCCACGTCTTCACTGGCCAGGCGCGAGCGCAGCAGTTTCACTTTCCGGCGGCCAAGATAGGTGAATGCGCCCGGGTAGGGATCCGTCAAAGCGCGTATGCGGTTGTGAACCTCCGCCGCCGTGAACCGGTCGAACAAGATCAGGC
This sequence comes from uncultured Solibacteraceae bacterium, assembly GCA_964429095.1. GTDB lineage: Bacteria > Acidobacteriota > Terriglobia > Bryobacterales > Bryobacteraceae > JAJFUV01. Next base: position 1,784 of record CAYSBM010000430.1, read on the forward strand.
CGTCTTCGGGAAAACGTAACGGATAATAACGGGCCTGCGTCTCGTCCTGTTTCCGGCGCCGGATGGAATGGCGTCCGATGGCGTCCACAGTTTCGAGCAGCATGCCGGGAAACGCCTCGTCCGCGCGGCGCTGTAAATCAGCGATGGTGTCGTCAATCCCAACCGGAAACGTGCGTTCCGCCAAGACGTCGCCCGCGTCCACTTGGCGCTCCGCCTGGAGGATGGAAATTGTGAACTCCGTCTCGCCGTTGTTGAGCGCCCAGTTCATGGGCGAAGAACCGCGGTACTGCGGCAACTTGCCCGCATGAAGGTTAATGCAGCCATGCGGGGCCAAGTCAAGAATGCGCTGCCCCACAATCTGGCTGTAGCCGGCCAGCACCATGAGTTCCGGACGCAACGCGCCCAGCGTCTTGACAACTTCCGCACCATTGACCCGCGGCGGCGCGTACACCGGGATTCCAAGCACCGAGGCCCGGTGCGCTACACTGCCCGGCGCATCGGCGCCCGGGTGCGCCAGCACGCCCGCTATGTCGTGGCCCGCATCCACCAGCGCCTGAAGGCACAGGACGCCGCGGTTCTTATTGCCGGCAAACAGGATCCTCATACCCGCAGCGGTTCCTCAGTTCCACAAAGTTGGCGGTACCACTGTATGTATTTCTCCAAACCCATCTCCAAGGGATGGCAGCGGCCATACCCCCGCACCCGCACCGCCAACACCATCCACAACGACCCCCCGGCGGCCAAAACTAAGA
>CAYSBM010000430.1:2545-3369 GCA_964429095.1 uncultured Solibacteraceae bacterium
TCGATGCTCAACGTGCCCCGGTGGGGCATTAGTTTGTCGCGTTCAACCGATTCGACCTCCACGTCGGAAAAATGCGCCTGTAGGATGTCGACCAGTTCGCGGATCGAGCGCGAGCGGCCGTACGTCAGGTTGAACACCTGGTTTCGCGCCTCCGGCTTGGCAATGGCCAGCAAGACCCCCTGCACCAGATCGTCGATGTAGGTGAAATCCAGACGGTCGCTGCCGTCTCCATCCACCCGCAGCCGCAGGCCATCCATCGCGTTTTCGATGAAAATCTGCCCTACGCGCCGGCTGACGCAGCGCGGCCCATAGAGCGCGCTGGGGCGCACAATGGTGTAGGGCAGACCAAACACCTGATGATAGGCCACCACCATCTTCTCCCCGGCCACCTTTAGCGCGCCGTAAATGCCGATGGGATTCAGCGGATGATCCTCGCTGACCTCCTCGGTAAGAAAGTGGCCGTAGACCATACTCGAGGAGAAGAAAACAAATTGTTCGACGACGCCCCGCGCCGCATCCAGCGCGTTTTCCAGCGTGCGCAGGCTGTGGTCGAACGTGCTGTAAGGGTCCTTATTAGCGCGTCCGGCGTGCGCCACCGCGGCCAGGTGCACGATCACCTGGGGTTGGATCTGGTTCAGGATGCGCGTTAGCGCATGGTAGTCGCGCGCATCCTGCACATGCAGCACTACGCCCGCTTCGCGCATCAGGTCCAAGCGCTGGTGAATCATGCGCGAGTACAAATCCCGGTTTTGGCCTGGAGCCAGGCCCAACAGGTTGTTGACGTGCAAACTGTCGACCACATCCACGGCAGCGCCTTGGCGCGT
>CAYSBM010000431.1:0-3367 GCA_964429095.1 uncultured Solibacteraceae bacterium
GAAACCGGAGGAAGGGTACTGCTGGCGCAAGGCGGGAACCGGTATCGAGTTGGAGGCATCGTCGGCCCTGGGCGCGGCTTACGGAGTCGAGAGGCTGGCGTGGCTCACTCGCAGCCTGCGCCATTTCCCGCCTCCAAACGCTTGCGAAGCCCCGGCGCTCAGGCGGCGCCTGATGTTTGTCTCCAGCGGCGTGCCGGATTCAGCCGAAGGGCCCAGCGAGGAGCCCGCCGAAGTCGCGCGCGTGGTGGCAAATTTCCGGTCGGCGCTTGCCGACGTTCTGCGATTCGGTTACAACGGCGTAATTTTCCGTGGCCTGGAGCACTACGTTCCGTCGGACGATCCGGTCTACGGGCCGCGCTCGGCGCGCTACCGGCGCTATTTGAAAGCCATCCTCGCCGAGGCCCATGCCCATCATATTCAGGTGATTCCCTACGCCGAAGAAGCCATTTATCTGCCCGCGTGGCTGGAGAAGGCCGGGGCCAAAGCGTCAGTGAAAGATCCGCGTTTCTGGGAGGTCCTGGCCGGCAAGTACCGGCGGTTACTGCGCGCCGTGCCGGAACTGGATGGCGTCTCAGTCTGCGTGGGCGAGATCATACCGAGCTATGATTTTCAGGCGCTCGATCTGATTCATTCTCCGGAGCCAGAGCCCGATCCGCGCATCGAGGAACGCTATCGCGCTTTTTTTCGGACCGTCCACCGGGTGGTGTCCGGCGAATTCGGCAAGCTAGTGTTGCCTTGGACGTGGGCCACCAACGACTGGGAGTTGAGCGCCGTGCCGGACATCTACCAGCGGACCTTTGCTCCACTGCCTCTGGAAAGCCTGCACCCGGTGATCAAGCTCACCAAACACGATGCCTGGTATTACGGCACGGCGTTCAATCCGACCTTCGGCCAGGACAGACACAGGGCTATCGCGCTTGCCGAGCTAGCCAGTCAGTATCAGGGTTTCGGCACGGTGGCCGATTTTCCGGCGCGGTGGGCCGCAGCCGCGCTTCAGTTCGCAGCCAGAGGCGGGTTGGCAGGCGTGATGGCCGCCCAGCCCATGCGCAACCTCTTGCAGCCGGGAGTGCTGTACGTCTTCTCGAGGATCAGTTGGGATCCGCAAGCCGATGCGGACGCCGCCGCACGGGAGTGGGTGGCGGCCACGTTCGGCCCGGCGGCGTCCGCAGACGTCGCCCGCATCCTGTTCTTGGGCAGCGACGCGGCGCGCCACTGCTTCTACTGGCAGCCGGTGGCGCTGGATGGCTGGCCTCCACAGCCACACATCCGCGTCAACCAATTCGTGCTCAAGGGCAACGCGTTCTGGGACCACGGACGGGAACATGACGCATTCCTGCACGCCATCTATCTGAAGCTCAAGCCTTACGCGGAACAAGTGTATGCCGATGCTGGGCTCGGCTGCCAAATCGTGGGCCGCATGCAGACGCTGTTCGATCAGGTCCGCCCGCGCATTGATCCGCCGGAGCCGGCCGAACAACTCGGATATCTGCTGCGGCACTATGAAGCCGTCGCCGCCCTCACACGTGACTATACGCGTCTAATCCTGCGCTATTTCGAATACCGCGAGCGCCGCACCTCCGCAGCGCGCCAGCATCTGGATCGCGATCTCGCCACCATGCGCGCCTCGGTGGCCGCCTACCGCGCCGGCTACAAGTTTTTCGACCTCGCGGGTATCAACCAGACGCTAGAGTTAGCCCAAAGAGCGTCAAGAGATTTGGAGAGCGCCGAACGCATACTGCGGGATGCGCCCACGCCGGATCAGATTCAGCAGCGCATCCTAGCCGCGCGGGAAGAAAACCGCCGCCTGCTCGAAGCACATCCGGAAGCCGAGAAAATGCTGCACTGGAAGGGATCCGTGGACGCGCGCAATATCTTGCGAATCCAGGGCCGCCAGATTCGCATGGAGCGCCTGACCGGCGACGGAATTCACGCCGTCGAGGCCACCTTCATCCGGCCGGTGCCGCCGGAAGCGGGAGGCCGCTGGCTGATTAAACCGCTGCGCGAACGAGGGATCGTGCACCTGCTGGAAGCGCCCTCGGAGAACAACGGCTATACGCTCTCGCTCTATGTGGACGACCCGGAACCGTCAAGCGCAGTCCTTGAGTTCGAGGTGTACCGGCTGCCGAAATGAACGGCCCGGAGGCTGCCCTATCTACTTGAGCGTTATTTTCTTTTCCTCTCCGTAGATTGGCAGCAGCGGGTGCCTCACCACCGCGCGAAACTCGTACAGTTCGCCTGCCTCCAGGCCCTTCACGGCGGCCGAAAAGCGGCCTGGGACCCTGCGGCGCTCGCCCGGCGTCGCAACCCAAGGCAGGGTTCTCTCGTTTACGTCCTGCCCTTTCAGAGAACGGTATTCAAAACCCACCTCGAGCGCCGCAGCTCCGGCCAGGTCTAGCAGCTCGCCTTCAAGAGTGGCTACGCCGCTAGCTGCATCCCATTTCCAAGCGCCCGTCTGGACTTTCGGCGGGGTCAAGGCAGGCTCTACGTTGGTGATCTTGAGCACGGCCGGATTGGGCCAAACCCCGCGCGTGTAAAGCCGTTGCGCTCGCACGGCGTTGATATGCAAGCCGTCGGAGCGCTGTTCCCACCTGGTCCTGGCGTCTTCCTGCGGGCGGTATTCGATCAATTCGTCACTCTGCCCCAGTACGCTCACCTTGGTCGCCGGCGTGGCTCTCACCGAAACCAAACGGATGGACTTCCGCTGGGTATAGTTCCATGGTTCGCGCACGGCAACGTACACGGTGTTCTCATTCCTTTTCTTTGTGAACCAGTAATTGCCTTCGCTGGCAACCACCCAAGGACGAACACCATAGATTGCCTCGCCGTTGATGAATGTCCACAAGGCCACCTCGCGCAGGCGATTTTCCTGCTCCACGGGAATCTCGCCCTCCGCCGTCGGCCCCACGTTCAACAACAGGTTGCCGCCGCGCGCCCGCGTCTCAATCAACAAACCGATCATCTGCGTTGCGCTCTTGGAAGCCTCGTTGGTGGGACGGTAACTCCACTCCTGTCCCATGGTGAAACAGGCCTCGAAGGGTTCGCTGCCCGTAGCCCCGGCTATATGCTGCTCGCTGGTCTTCATGCCGCCGCTGGTGATGACCACCTCGGGCGCCAGTCGCCAGACGTAATCGGTCAGGCCTTGCGGCTGCCCGTCGAAAAACATCAGATCCACACGGCCGTAATTGGTCAGCAACTCCTTCAACTGCGCCCTGGCAAGAGCCATCAAGCCGGGTTGGGAGAGCGGCATGAGCCCGGGGCGGCGGTCGATCATCTTCCCGTTCTGGTAAAGCCAGTGGAAATCATCGGCGGAAAGATACAGCCCAATGGCGATCCCCTCAGCGCGAAACGCCTGGACGACCTCGGCCAG
>CAYSBM010000432.1:0-3358 GCA_964429095.1 uncultured Solibacteraceae bacterium
GGGTGTGGATTCAACAGGGCTTAGCAATCTGGTTTTGACGCGTTCTTCGTTTTCCAGCCGGAGGAGCATTCCCGTGTCGGTCGCAGCCCAGAGATAAGCCGGTCCAGCAGTTGCCAACACAGCCCGGTGCGCCACGGCACGGTAATCGACCCGCATATCCCGCCACTGCTTAAGGTCGGTTGAATGCAAGATATGCAATTTTGCCGGAATGGGAGAATTACGCAACGTTCCTTGACGCTCGACAGCGGCTAGGTAGCCATTGCCAGCTCCGTCCAGGCACACGGCGGTCACCATACGATCCCTTTCGCGGAACACGCGGCTGCTTTTGCCGGTTCGCAGGTCGACGTGAAAGACTTCTGAGGGCCACTCAAAACCTTGGTCAAATTCGACCAGCGTCAGCGCTGCGGCTGCCGGGTCCAGCGCCACCTGGGTGATCCGCCCGAACATGGAAACCACCTGGGGAGTCCAATTTCGTCCGCCGTCGCGCGTCTCCAAGACTACGCCTGACGACGGAAGTTCGCGCTGCTTCAGAGCCGCTTCCGGATCCATCCAGTCCGGGAACCGGGAAGCGCTGCGGCGTGGCGGACGGCTCCATCCCGCGATGATGCCAAAACGGCCTCCCAAGAAATCCAATGTGGCAAAGACGGTGTTGGCTGCGGTAGTTGACACTTGTTCCTTCACCGGCGGCGCCTGCCAAGATTTGCCGCCGTCGGCGGTTTCCAAGATGGTCTTACGTATGCCAATGGCGAAGCCGTGGTTCGGATCCAGGAAATACACCTTTAGGATGCCTTCGGGCGAAGAAACTTTTCTCCAACTCCGGCCGCCTTCTTCACTCCTCCACAGGCCGCGGGCGGTGACCATCCATCCCAAACTGTCATTTAGGAAAAACAGCGAGACGGGTTGCTCCTTGATCTTCTCCATCGACCAGGTGAGGCCGCCGTCGTTGGTCGAGACCAAGACCGGCTTCGAGGCACGGCCCGTTCGCAACACACCCGCGGCCACACCCCGGCGCGGAGTGGGAAATTTAAGGTCGGAGATGATGAGTGAGCTGTCGAGTTCGTCGTAAAAGTAAGAGACTCGCCATCGCGGCTCGGCCGCCATCAGCGCGCCGGCCATTGCCAGCAGCGCAGCTAGGTTTCTTGTCCAGCCCATGGAGGCGTCAACTCTTGGCGGGGCGTGGGGCGCCGGCCAGGACCAATTCGGCATGGTTGGCGGCTTCAACTGAGCTGGGATCCATACGGGCCAGCACGAGCAGGCAGCCTACCTGCTCGCCCACCGTGGTTAGCAGCTCCATTTCGCTACCGGTGTAAGCATGCGGCATGCGGTGCTGGACGTTGATCACACCTACCACTCTGTTCCGGGCAATCAGGGGCGCCGAGAGGAAGGCCTCAAAACTGTCTTCCGGCAGATCTTTGAAACACTTGAAACGTGGGTCTTTGTAAGCTTCCTTGGAAATCGACAGCAAGCGCCGTTCCCGCGCCACCCAGCCGGTGAGTCCCTCCCCGATTTTGAGCCGCACGCTGCCGAGCGCGCGCGGGTGGGGAGTCTTGGAGGCGCACAGCACGAGCTCGTCGTTATCGATCAGGTAGACGAAACACGAGTCACAGTCCATGAATTCAGTGACCAGTTCGACGATGCCGTTGAGCACCTGCTGGAGGTCCATCTCCCGGACCATGAAACGGCTGATTCGCTGGAACAGGCGGAGTTGCTGCTCAGCCCGCTCCAGGCGCATCTCCAATTCCTTGACCTTCGGCACGTAACCATTATCGCCTGCTGCAAGGTCGCTTGCGTGAGACAATCGGACCAGGGAAAGGAGCAAACATGCGCAGCATGAGCCCATGGGGATGGGCGTGTGTGGGCCTGCTGGCGCCGTGCGCAGTGGCGGCCAGGTTGGACCTGCGGGACGCCGTGGTAGTGGTGCGGGCGGGTGAGTTGCCCGAAGCCGAGAAGACCGCGGCTACCGTCCTGGTTGAGGAACTCTCCAAGCGCAGCGGAATCCGCTTACCTCTTGCGGCCGCTATCCCGCCGGCGAGGCCATTCATTGCCATCACGGCGCAGAACGCCGGCCAGGCGGCCCGTGCGGAAGGTTATCGCTTGCGCGCCGAACAGCACGGCGGCGGGGCGTCTGTCCGCATCGAGGGCGCGGACGCACGCGGCGCACTTTACGGCGTGGGGCATCTACTGCGGCTGGTTGAGTGGGGCCCCAACAGGCTGGAACTGCCCGGCGAACTGGATATCCACTCCGCTCCCGCTTACCCTATCCGGGGGCACCAATTGGGCTACCGCCCCAAAGCCAATTCCTACGACGCTTGGACGCCCGAGCATTATGAACAATACGTCCGCGAGTTGGCCATTTTTGGCGCCAACGCGGTGGAGAACATACCCGCTTCAGACGGCGAGACGGGGCCTCTGATGAAGCTCTCGCGCAGGGAGATGAACCGCAGGATGAGCCGCATCGCCGAGCGTTACGGAATGGACTACTGGGTCTGGCTCCCGGTGGAATTCGATCTGCGCGCGCCGGACGGCCAGCGCCGGGCGGAGATGCTGAAGTGGTTCGAGGAGTTTCTTAGCGACACGCCTTGGCTGACCGGCGTTTTTGTGCCCGGCGGCGATCCGGGCAACAACCCGCCCGAAGTGCTGTTACCGTATCTGGCCGAAATGGCCGCCCGGATGAAAACGGCGCATCCCAAGGCGCGCATCTGGTTTTCGATGCAGGGTTTCGACCGCCGCAAAGTGGATTACGTGTATCGGTATTTGGAACGGGAATCGCCCGGCTGGTTGGGAGGGATTGTGGCCGGCCCCAGCAGTCCTCCGTTGGCCGAAACGCGGCTCCGCCTACCGTCCAAATACCGTTTGCGGTTATACCCGGATATCACACACAACAAGATCTGCCAGTTTCAGGTGCCGGGACTCGACCAGGCTATCGCGTTGACGCTGGGGCGCGAAGCGGTAAACCCGCGGCCGGTGGAATTCGCCCGCATCCACAACTGGTATGCTTCTTACTCAGACGGCTTTATCTCTTATTCGGACGGCGCGCATGACGATGTGAACAAGAACGGCTGGAGCGCGCGGGCCTGGGATCCCTCGCGTCCGGTGCGCGACATCCTGGCCGACTATGCACGCTTCCATTTCGGCCCGGAAGTGGCCGCCGGGGCGGTGGACGGAATCCTAGCGCTGGAGGGCAACTGGCATGGCCCGCTGGCAGCCAACGGCGCTGTGGAGGGCACGCTGCTGCTGTGGCGGCGTCTGGAGGCCGCCGCTCCACATTTGACGAACAACTGGCGCTGGCAGATGCTCCTGCTCCGGGCTTACTACGACGCTTACGTCAGGCGGCGGCTGATTCACGAGGAGGCTCTGG
>CAYSBM010000433.1:0-3354 GCA_964429095.1 uncultured Solibacteraceae bacterium
GCAGTTCCCAGCGCTGCTGGGACCGAAGAACCGGATGTGGTTTCATTTTGTTTCGCACAAGCTCGGCCGTCTGGTGTTGCCTCACGCCCTGATCCTGCTGGCGGCCTCCAGTTTCTTTCTTCCGCAGCCGGTGAAAACCTGGGCTCTGGCGGGTCAGGCGGTCTTCTACGCTCTGGCCGCGGCGGACCTGCTCTTGCCTGGTTGCGTGTTGCGGCGCATCACCAGCCCGGTGCGAACCTTCGTGGTGTTGATGGCGGCGGTTTTTTGCGCTCAGGTGGTGTGGTTTGTGCCCGCCAGCCGGTTGTGGGGCGAAGCCAGGACACCGCCGGAAGCGGACCCAGAATGAGGACCTGGATCGAGCTTCGGCACCGGCTGGCGCAGGAGATCAGAAACGTGTGGCTGGCTGCGCAGCCGCCGCGCCTCAATCTGGACAGGCTTCCGCCCTCACCGCTGCCACAGTTGCCCGACCCGGCGGCGGCTGCGGCACGGCTGCGTGGGACGCCGTTTGAGATGGAAGCACGGCGCCTGGCGGCGAGCATCGGTGAACACCGGTTTCCGTTGTTGGGCATATCGGTAAACACAGGTCCGGAAATCCGTTGGCGCCGCGATTACCAGAACTCGGTGGAGACCGGCCTGCGCTACTTCCGGCTGATCCCTTACCTGGATTTCCAGCGTGCGGGCGATCACAAGATCATCTGGGAACTGAACCGGCACCAGCACCTGGTGCTGCTGGCGCAAGCGGGCCGCATGGAGGACGATCCCGCCTGCTACGGGGAGATCTTCCGCCAACTGGAAAGCTGGCTGGACCAGAATCCTTTCGGCCGGGGAATCAACTGGGCCAGCGCTCTGGAAGCAGCGTTTCGCGCCCTGTCCTGGGCGTGGATCTGGCATCTGGCCGGAGAGTATATGCCGGCCCGGTTGGCGCGGCGCTTCCTGGAAGGTTTGTATCATCACGGCCTGTTCGTCGAAAACAACCTTTCGTTTTACTTTTCGCCCAATACTCACTTGCTGGGCGAAGCGGTAACCCTGCATGCGCTGGGGTCGCTGTTTCCAGAGTGGCCCCGGGCGGCGCGCTGGAGGGAAACCGGAGCGCGCCTGGTGCGGCAGGAAATGGAGCGCCAGGTGCAGGAGGACGGCAGCCATTTCGAGCAGTCGACCTACTATCACGTCTACGCTCTGGATATGTTCCTGTTCCATGCAGTGCTGGAGAAAGTGAGTGACGCTTACCGCGAGCGCCTGGCCCGTATGGCGGATTTCTTGGAAGCGTTGATGGGTCCCGCGCGCCGGCTGGTGTGTTTTGGGGACGACGATGGAGGGCGATGGTTTCATCCTTACGGACGGCGCGATGAGTTCGGGCGCGCGAGCCTCGCTACGTGCTCTCAGCTTTCTGGCGCGGGCAAGTGGGCGCATGAAGCCGAGGATTTGGCTCCTCAGGCGGCCTGGTGGCTGGGCGCCGCCGGGGCTGGGGTCCAAGTGCGGGCAGAGGCGGTTTCACGCCGCTTTGACTCCTGCGGGCTGATCGTGATGAATGCCGCCGGCCGTCAGGTGATCTTCGACACCGGAGGTTTTGGGAGCGGCTCGGGAGGCCACAGCCATTCGGATGCCTTGAGCGTAACCGCGCGCAACGGCGGCGAAGAGATTCTCATCGATCCGGGAACCTACACCTACGTGGCCGATGCCGCTCTGCGGCGTTATTTCCGGGGATCGGCGGCTCATAACACGGTGGTGATTGACGGGCGCGATCAAGCCGAGCCCTCCGGGCCTTTCTCCTGGCGCGGCCGCCCCAGGGTGGCTTTGCGGCAGTGGAGTCCCGGCGCGGCGGCGGGCCCCGCCGCGGCCGGCTGCGGCTATGCGAAGTTTTCTCACCGCAGGCGGGTTACTTTCTACAAGCCGGATGTACTGGTGGTGGAAGACGAGATCGACGGGCCCCCGGGCTGGCATGAGGTGCGGCAGTACTGGCATCCGGGCAGGGAAGAATTTCTGGGGCGCATCCTCGCTCCCGGCGGGGAGATTCTTGGCGCATGGCGGTCGGAAGGCTGCGGGCATTAAGAGCCGGCGCCGGTGTTGTGCGTAACGCGGCGTACGGCTCTGCCTTGCCGCTTGACGGCGGCCATCGCGCTGGAGCCGGGGGAACTGGAACTGGCCGGGGACGAACTGCTTTGGAAGGGCCGGCCGCTCAAGCGGCTCTGACGGCGGGTCGCGGGAGCGCGGGTACGCCTTGCCCGCATGCGATAATGAGGCCGTGAATGCCCCTGTTGCCCAATTCCAGAGCCGTTCGGCCGAGCGCGTGGCGGTGTTCGGGCTTGGTTACGTGGGATGCGTGACGGCCGCCTGTTTGGCCCATCTGGGCCACCAAGTGACCGGCGTGGACAAAGACGATTTCAAGGTGAGCGCGATTCTGGAGGGCCGCGCACCCTTCTATGAGCCAGGCTTGGACGAGTTGGTGAGTTCCGGGGTCGAAGCGGGAACGCTATCGGCCACGACATCGCCGGCCGGTGCGGTTCAAGAAAGCGGCATTGTCCTGGTCTGCGTTGGGACGCCTTCGGAGAAGAATGGGAACCTGGATCTGGCGCAACTGAGACGGGTGACCGCCGAGATTGCCGGAGCGGCGGCTGGACGGCGTGAACCGCTGGTTGTCGCCATCCGCAGCACGGTCTTCCCGGGGGTGTGCGAGACCGAAGTGGCTCCCGCCTTCCAGGGCAACCCGGCGGTGAGCGTGGTGAGCCATCCAGAGTTCCTGCGCGAGGGTTCAGCGGTGAAGGATTTTCTGGACCCGGCCCTGATTGTAGCCGGTGGTGACGACCCGGCCGCCTGCGACCGGGTGCTCAACTTGTATGCGGGCCTGCCTGGCAGGGTTTGCGGCTGGGGGTTGCGCACCGCGGAGATGATCAAATACGCCTGCAACGCCTTTCATGCCGTCAAGATTGCCTTTGCGAATGAGATCGGCACGGTAAGCGCAGCTCTGGGTGTATCCGGCGCGGAAGTCATGCAGACTCTGTGCCGTGACACGCGGCTCAATATCTCTCCGGCGTACCTCGCGCCGGGGTTCGCTTTTGGCGGATCCTGCCTGCCCAAAGACCTGCGCGCTCTGGTGCACCGGAGCGGAAGATTGGATCTGCGGTTACCGTTGATCGAGAACATTTTGCCGAGCAACCAGCGTCACCTGGAACGCAGCCTGAGCGCGGCGCTGGATCTGGGGCTTTGCCGGCTGGGAGTATTCGGGCTGGCGTTCAAGGGAAACACAGACGATCTGCGGGAAAGCCCTTCGGTCGCTCTGATCGAGCAGCTTATCGGGAAAGGCCGCGAGGTGCGAATTTTCGACCCGCACGTCCGCCTCGAGAGCATTTACGGCGG
>CAYSBM010000434.1:0-3346 GCA_964429095.1 uncultured Solibacteraceae bacterium
CGGCAGCAGATTCCGCTTGCTTCTACCGGCCGAGTGAAGCGATGAATGGAGTCGCGATGAGGAACACGAAAGCACAATCGACCACGAAAGACGCCGCCCGGATCTACGCCGAGCGGCACGCCGAAGCCCAGGACCTGCTCGAGCGCATCGCCACGCGCCTGGCCGAGCACAAGCAGCGGCAGGCCGCCGCGCCTGCCGATTGGGGCTGGGCGGGCGACCTCGGCCGCATCACCGAGCAGCTGGCCTGCGTGCTTGCCGACCTGGGCGATGCGAGCGCGGTCCGTGCCAAGGGCCTCGAGTACTGACCCGCAAGGAGACCCGCCATGACCACACAACCCTACATCGAATGCTCGCTTTGCGATGAGGCGAAGCCGATCCACCGCGAGCTTGCCCTCACCAACCGCGAGGGACTGCTCCTCGATAGGGCCCAGTTGTGCCGCGACTGCTGGAACGACATCCGGCAATCGGTCGAAGATGCCTCGGGCCTGATCGACCGGCGCCGGGAGGAGGACTGACGCCATGGCCATCACGCGCGACGAACTGATTGCCTGGGCCAGGCGCAACGGCTGGAAGCTCGACCGCTGGGGCCATCTGAAGAAGGACTTCCCCAACGGCGCGCACCGGCTGAAACTCAGCCGCATTGCCGCCCGGCACGAATTGCAAACGCCGCACGGCTGGGTCCGAGTCGCCAGCGGCTACTTCAAGAACTTGCACCTCACCGCCGACGATCAACTCGCCGGCATGACCCGATAGAAAGGAACGCTCACATGACGACATTTGCCATCGACAACGACGACACCATCACCGCCTACCTGGCCGGGGAAGCGATCCCGGAGGAGCACGCGCGATTCTCGAGCGAGAAGGAACTCGCCAAGCTCGCCGCCAACTGGCCCGCCGACCGTCTGGTCGAGATCTGGAACGGCTTCGCCGGCGTGCCGCCCTTCGGCGACCTGAAGCCGGTCAAGAAGTTCACCGACCGCAAGACCGCCGTCGCGCGGATCTGGAAGGCGGTCCAGGCCCTGACGCCGAAGCAGGCGCCACAGACGGCCCCTGCCGCGCCGAAGCAGGCCAGGGCGGCCAAGGAGGCCACCGAGGGCGAGGCGGCGAAGCCTGCGCGCGAAGGCTCGAAGAAGGCCATCGTCCTCGAACTCCTGCGCCGCCCCGAAGGCGCCACGCTCGCCGACATCCAGTCGGCCACCGGCTGGCAGGCTCACAGCGTGCGCGGGTTCGTGTCCGGCGCGCTCGGCAAGAAGATGGGCCTCGCGGTAGAATCCTTCAAGACCGCCGAGGGGGCTCGCGCCTACCGCATCACCCAGGAGAACTGACATGACCACTTCCGCTGACTTGCCCGACTGGCTCCTGGTGATCGCCGAGGACGAGGACGGCGGCTACGAACCGGTGGCCTTGGCCTCCACGCCGACCGAGGCCGAGCAGTTGGCTCGCTCGGACTTCGCCCGCCGCCTGCGCCTGCTCGAACAGGGCCGCGACGCCGGGCTCTGCCCTTGCCTGTACCGCACCTGGGCGCGCCGCGACGGCCTCTACGAGCCCGCCGGCGAAATCCTGCCCTGAACTGTCCCCCTCCCGCCTACCGAGCCGCCGGACCGCCTCCGGCGGCTTCTCTCTGCCGCCTGGCAATCGCTTCGATGCGTTCCTCGATCAGCGCGTTGTGCAACTCGCACTCCGAGCGCCGGATGTAGATCCCGTTCAGCCGGAGAATGATGCGGTTTTCGACCTCGGCCAGCTCCCGCCGCACCTCGGCCAGCAACGCCCGGTTCTGGAGGCTCACGTAGGTGGCAATCAGGCCGGAGGCAAGGCCGATGGCCGGCACGATGGCAGTCAGGATCCGCTCATCCATTCCTCGCGCTCCCGTTTGAGGATCCGCAACTCCTGCGCCCAATCGTGCAGCGCCAGGCACAGGCCGGCAATGTCCGGATGGCCGGCGCGCAGCAGGCGCTCCGCCTCGGAGAGCTCCCGTTGGCACCTTGCAACCTCACGTTCGAGCTCCGCGCCCGCGGCTTTTGACCGAATTCCCTTGGACTCTGACATTCAGGCTCTCGCATTTCGCCGACTTACGCGATTTCAAACAGTCGTCCCTGGTCTCTTGGCAAAACTCTGGAGGCGATGGCTCTCAGCGCCAGCGTTGGGCGTTTGCCGGTGAGAGCCGCAATGGCTGTTTCAATCGGAAATTGATCGATGGTCCGAGTCCGTTCCGTACGCGCTGAGCCCGAATGGCCCGGGGGGCGCAGGTAGATGGACTGCAAGATCGGCCCCTTAAACGGCAGATAGGCCACGATCCGCAGGTCCATCGCGACCAAGGCTACAATCTCAAACTCATCGTCGCCGTACTTTCTCCTGCCGCCCTTGCCAGCCCTCCGTACGTGATACAAGTAGCCGGGCGTGTGCGCCACACGCTGAGGCATCCTCTTTGCGCAACGGCTCGCCTTCACCTGAATCCGGTACAAGTTGCCTTCAAGATCGAGCACGACGTCGTAGGGCAATCCTTGTTCTGTCAGGTAGGCCCGATACCCCGAGAGAATCAGATCGGCGACCACCAAATGCTCGGCCGCTTTGCCGAGTTCGAGATCGGAGATCGCATCACATGTCACGCTGCGGCCACCCCGCGAATCTCGGCTACCCGATCAAAGGTCCGGCCATCCGCTTCGAGCCTCGCGGGCTTGCCCGTGAAGTCCTGATACCTTCGGCACATCACATCGCAATACTTCGGGTCCATCTCGACCATGCGGCCCAGCCGTCCGGTCTTTTCGCAAGCGACGAGCGTCGAGCCCGACCCGGCGAACGGATCGAGCACCACGTCGCGTGCCTTGGAAGAATTCCGGATTGCCCGCTCGATCAGTTCCACCGGCTTCTGGGTCGGATGAAGTACATTCTTAATCGGCTTCTTTACGAACCACACGTCGCCTTGGTCGCGCGCTCCGCACCAATAGTGGTCCGTGCCTTCCTTCCAGCCGTAGAGAATCGGCTCGTACTGCCGCTGGTAATCCGACCGCCCCATCGTGAACGTGTTCTTGGCCCAGATGAGGAACGTCGACCAGTGGCCGCCCGCCTCGGTGAACGCGCGGTAGAGCGTGTGCAGCTCGGACGACGACATGCAGATGTAGATGGCGCCCTTGGTCACCGCCAGGATGTTCGTGCAGGCGCTGAGCAGAAACGGCTCGAAGCGGTTTCCGAGATTGTCGTTCAGAATTGTCCGTTTCTTGCCGCGGAGCTTGTCCTTCATCGTCTGGCCGTAGTTGACGTTGTATGGCAAGTCCGACCACGTCATGTCCGCCAGGCCGCCCGCCAAGACCTTTTCAACATCGGTCATCACCGTGGCGTCGCCGCACAA
>CAYSBM010000435.1:0-2340 GCA_964429095.1 uncultured Solibacteraceae bacterium
CTCTCGAGAAGGAATTTTACGTTCCAGGCTCGGTGATGGATATGATCGAGAGTTTCGGAGTCCCGCACACGGAGGTCGAACTGATCCTGGTGAACGGCGAGTCGTCGGATTTCTCCCGTCTGGTGTGCGGCGGAGACCGTGTGGCGGTGTACCCGGTTTTTGAATCGCTGGATATCAGTACGGAGTTGCGCGTCCGGCAACAGGTCCTGCGCCAGCCGGAGTTTGTTCTGGATGTCCATCTGGGCCGGCTGGCGGCGTACCTGCGGATGCTGGGATTTGACGCCGTCTATCACCGCAGCGCCAAGGATGAGGATCTAGTCCGAATATCAAGCCAGCAGAAGCGCATCCTGCTCACGCGCGACCGGAACCTGTTGAAGCATTCCGCCGTGACGCACGGCTACTGGGTAAGGGAGACCGACAGCCGCCGCCAGATGACCGAAGTGGTGCGCCGGTTCGACCTGTTGCGGATGCTCAAGCCCTTCACTCGCTGCATGAGGTGCAACGAACTGCTTCGCATGGCAGCCAAAGCGGAATTGGCAGGCAGCATCCCCGAGGCCATTCTGGGGCGGCACGAGGAGTTCCTTCAGTGTCCGGGCTGCCGGCGCGCGTACTGGAAGGGCACGCACTACCAGCGGATGCAGCGCTGGATCCGGGCAGTAAGCGCCGATGCTACAATGATTCACAAGTCCCGGGAAGCGGATTAGAACGTCCCGGATCAGAGGAGGCACATCATGGGCTCTGGGATAGGTGCGGCGGGTGGTCCTACGCCCGCGCTGGTTTTCGAAACCCTCACAGCATATCAGCGGACCGCAGCGCTGCGCGCGGCGATTGAGCTGGACCTGTTTCGCGCGCTAGGCGAGGGACCTAAGGACGCGGCGAGCCTGGCGCGGAGTTGCTCGGCGTCGCAGCGCGGCATGCGCATTCTATGCGATTACCTCGCCGTGATCGGGCTGATTTCCAAGCAAGATGGCCAGTACAGCCATACTCCCACCAGCGCGTTGTTCTTGGATCCCCGCTCGCCAAACTGCATCGCATCGACGGCAAGATTCTTGGGCAACCCCGCCATGGTAGAACCGGCTGTGCACTTGGCGGACATTGTGCGCCAAGGCCGCACCACCATGCCGGGGGACGGATCGGTGGATCCGGAGAACCCGATTTGGGTGGAGTTCGCCCACAGCATGGCTCCGATGATGGCGCCTATGGCTGAGCCGCTCGGTGCTGCCGTGCTGGACGGGAGATCCGGCCCAATGTCGGTGCTGGACATCGCCGCGGGTCATGGCCTGTTCGGCATCGAAGTCGCGCTTCGGAATCCCGAGGCGCAAATCGTCGCTCTGGACTGGGCGCCGGTGCTTCAGGTTGCGCAGCAGAACGCCCGGAAGGCTGGTGTCGCCGGGCGCTACCACCTGCTCCCGGGAAGCGCCTTTGAGGTCGAGTTCGGCGGGCCGCACGACATTGTGCTGCTCACAAACTTCTTGCATCATTTCGACCCGCCTACCTGCGTCGGATTGTTGAAGAAAGTGCGCGCCGCGCTAAAGCCGGGCGGGCGCGTCGCGGCTTTGGAGTTCGTGCCCAACGAAGACCGTATTAGTCCGCCGATGGCCGCCGCTTTCAGTCTGACTATGCTCCTTAACACAGTAGCTGGAGACGCTTACACGTTCAGTGAGTTGGAGAGGATGTACCGCTCGGCCGGGTTGGGCGATATTACCGCCCAGCCGCTGCCTGCCGGTCCACATACGGTGGTCCTGGGCCGCGCGCTCTAAGGCGTGTCTATCCTTTTACCACGTCCCCATGCGCAGGACGATGCCGGCGGTCATGCGCAGGCCGCCCGTCAATTCGCGTCCGTCCGGATCGGTGAGGAACCAGCGGCGGTACTCGAGGCTGGCAAGGCGCAGCGCCATGGCCCGGTTCAAGCGGAGATCCAGCCCGCCGCCGGCTGAAAGCGCCAAGCCGCTGGCTTCTTCTTGGGTCAAATAACGTGGGCGTTCGGCGGATTGTGAGCTCGCTCCACGCGCCAGTTTCTCGTAGGCCGCTTTCAACTCGGGGTCTGTGCGCTCCCAGGTGAGCTTGGCGCCGCCAACCAGAAACTGCATGTGCGGCGACCAGCGTCCGGACGGAGCCGGCGTCCACCGCGAACCGGCCAGATAACTGAGGCCGTCGCCGCTCATGTTGGCGCCGGGATTCAGCATCTTGCACCCGCTTACATTCAGGACCGCCTGCCAAGAAGGCGCGATCCGGTAGGCCAGTTCGCCTCCCCCGCCCACGCAGCCATTCTGGCCCAGCGACGAGCTTTCGGCCGTAAAGCTAACCTCCAGCGGGGCCCCGCCGAATGCGGCGCCGTCG
>CAYSBM010000435.1:2350-3346 GCA_964429095.1 uncultured Solibacteraceae bacterium
CCGACCGTCTATATCCGGAGATAACCCTTTGATTTTAAGCTGCTTCTAATGTGGAGCAGGTTCGTAGTCTAATACCCCGGAGCGGGTGTCCCGCGACCAGGGCGCCTGCCCGCGCAACACATTGGCTAGGCTGCGTGTCGGATTCAGGCCGCCGCGAACCAACAGCCGCGCCCAAGGATTGTGGGTCCAACGCTCGATGCGCTCAATCAGATACCGATCAATGGCGTCTTCGCCCACCATCCAGAAAAGGCCAAGGCTCGGTGTGATGACATGATCGACGAAACCCTGTTGCGGATAGTCGTTCTGAATCTTTCCGATGGTGGCTTCGCTGATGGGTCCGATCTCGAACTGCTCGCGGAAGGCCCAGGCATAGGCTGCCGCGCGCAAGCGGCTTTTCCAGTAGGGAGCGTTGCGGCCGAAGACCGCGCGGCGGAACTGCGGGTCGTTCTGATTGAACAGGCGTCCGGCGACGGCCCCTTGCATGGGGTGGCCGAGGTAGTTCACATAGGCCGGGTCGCCGTCGCTCCAACCGTGAAGATTGCCGGCCGAATTCGTGTATCCCCGCCAGAAGGCGCCGCCGAGGTTATTGCGCGTGCCCTGCTCGGTGGCCAGACGAAAGCCGTGCATGACGCCCAAGAACGCTGCCGACTGCGCCAGCAGCGGCTTCCATTGCACGCCTTCGACCGGCTCAGGAGCGGTCGCGGATGCCGTGTCCGCCGGCGCTGGAAGCCGCATTAAGGCCATCAACAGCCAGGCTACGGCAACCGTGCGCAGCACTCGGGTAGAAGGATAAGACGCGGTGAATTTCATGGCGCCTCCGAGGGGCATAGGCATGAGATCGCCTCCGGATCTGGCGTTCTTCGTCAGGATACCGTTAACGACGTGTCCGCGCCAAGACCCGTTGCATTATTTCCAAAATGGGAATAACTGGCTTGCTTCCCTGTGGCGGTGGAACATAGACTAACAAGTGTGGAAGAGGAGGTGGTTGTCATGTCT
>CAYSBM010000436.1:0-3340 GCA_964429095.1 uncultured Solibacteraceae bacterium
TCGCCAAGTTCATTGTGTTGTTGCTGTTGCTCACCGGCATCGATTACATGGCCGGCGTGTGGATCTCGCGCACTGCGGCCCGAGGCGGGCGCAAATTGCTGCTCCTGGCCAGTCTGACGGCCAATCTGGGCCTGCTCGGATGTTTTAAGTATTACAATTTCCTGGCGGAAAACCTGGCGCTGTTTATGGGCCGGCCAACGCGGTCGTTCTGGATGGATATTGTGCTTCCGCTGGGAATCAGCTTTTTCACCTTCCAGAGCATGTCGTATGTGATCGATGTGTACCGGGGCCAGCAGAAGGCCATTACCAGCCTGCTGGACTACGCATTGTTTGTGGCCTTTTTCCCCCAGCTTGTCGCGGGACCGATTCTGCGCGCCCACGAGTTTTTTACAGATCTCTATCATTGGCGGCCCCCATCGAGCGAAGAAGTCCTGCGCGGCATTCTGCTGCTGGCGCTGGGCCTGGCTAAGAAACTGGCCCTGGCCGACCAGTTCGCGCAGGTCTCCGACGCTTATTTCGCCAACGTCACCGGGCAGCCTGGAATGCTGGCCGCCTGGAGCGGCACGCTGGCTTTCGGCATTCAGGTATTCTTCGATTTCTCGGGCTATTCCGACATGGCCATCGGCATGGCGCAACTATTCGGATTCCGTTTCCCAGAGAATTTCCGCCGCCCTTATCTGGCCGCCAGCGTCACCGAATACTGGCGGCGCTGGCATCTCACGTTGTCGCGCTGGCTGCGGGATTACCTTTACATCCCGCTGGGCGGCAGCCGTTGCGGAACCCTCAAAACCTACCGGAATCTCATGGTGACAATGTTGTTATGCGGATTGTGGCACGGCGCGAATTGGAATTTCGTGCTCTGGGGAGGCCACCAAGGCCTGCTGCTGTCAATTGAACGCGCTTTGGGAAAGCGGTTCACACTGCCCAAACAGGCCGCCCTGGCGCTGTACCCGCTCCGCCTGGCGTTCACCATGGCGCTGATCCTGACCGGCTATGCGATTTTCCGGGCGCAGTCTCTCGCTGACAGCCGCTACGTCCTCGGGCAAATGTTCAGCGGGACGCCCGGAGTTGCCGTAGGCCACGCATGGCACTGGGTATTAGCGGCAATGACGTTCGTGATCGCGTGGTTGGAAGAAAAATACGAGTGGCTGGAAAGGCTGCCTGCGGCGCCGGTCTGGACCTATGCCACTGCGCTGGCGGCACTGATGGTCTTTGTGGAGATGTTCGCCGTTTCAGAACTAAAGATCCCCTTTGTCTACTTTCAGTTCTGATGTCACCCGGCTTCGCCGTCCATTTGCTGCGCCAAGAAGTTGGCCATGCCGACGTCCTTGACAATGGAGATCTGGGATTCAAGGAAGTCGGCATGCTGTTCTTCGTCCTTGACTAATTTTTCGAACAGTTCACGGCTGCCGTTATCGCCCGCCGCAACACAAGCCGCGGCAGCTTCGTTATAGGCTCTTACCGCCTCCAGTTCGGCGGCCAGGTCATTGTCCAGTTGGGCTTGCACATTCATCCCCAAGCGAATGGGCGGCACTACGGCCAGATTCGGCTGGCCTTCTAGAAACAGGATCCGCTCCACCAGAGATTCGGCGTGCTTCATTTCGTCGATAGCCTGTTTCTTGATATAGGCTCCCAGCTTGTGGTAGCCCCAGTTATGGCACATCTCCGAATGCAATATGTACTGGCATATGGCGCCCAGTTCGCTTGCCAGGGCGGAATTCAAATGAGCGATTACCGCATCGTTTCCACGCATGGTTTCTGTCCGTCCTCAAATCCAGTTTACACTGGCGAGCGCGTGCTTTCCCTGTCGCAGGTCCGAGCGGCTCGCTCCAAAGCCCGCCGCAGCGCTTCGATGCTGATCGGCTTGCTGACGTATTCATCCATGCCGGCGGCCAGGCACCGTTCGCGGTCTCCCTCCATGGCGTGCGCCGTCATGGCCACGATGGGAATATGGCGGCCGCCACTCTCGCGTTTGCGGATCTCGGCGGTGGCCGTGAAGCCGTCCATATCGGGCATCTGGCAGTCCATCAGAATGCAAGCGTAAGGCCCTTTGGATATTTTCTCGAGGACTTCAATCCCGCTGGAGGCGATCTCCACCTCGTAACCCAGTTTTTCGAGCAGAAACCTGGCCACCCGCTGATTGACCGGATTGTCCTCGGCCAGCAGGACGATGCGAACATCCTCCTGCCCGCCGCCAGCATCCGCAGCCAGGTCCGGAGTGGAAATCCGGCGCGGAGCCGTCTTCAGCCGCAACGTGAACCAAAAGACTGAACCTTTGCCCTCGCGGCTGCTGACGCCGATCACGCCCCCCATGCGTTCGCCAAGCTTCTTGGCCAATGCCAGACCCAAGCCGGCGCCGCCGTAACGGCGCGACGCCGAGCCATCCGCTTGGGAAAACGGTTCGAAGATGCGGCCCAGGGCCTCGGCCGGAATCCCTATTCCGGTGTCGCTGACCTCGAAGCGCATCGTGATTTCGTCCAAGCCGGCCTCCACCTGGCCGGCCTGCACCAGCACCTGTCCCTGCTCGGTGAACTTGATGGCGTTGCCAACGATGTGCCGCAGGACGCGCCGCAGCCGTCCCGCATCTCCGTAGAGCGTGTCCGGCACGGATTCCTGCACCAGACAGGCCATATCCAGTTTCTTGGCCGCCGCCTCGCCGGCCAGCGACCGCAGCACGTCTTGAATAGTGGGACGCAACTGGAACGCTTCCTCGGCCAAGGCTTCGTTGCTGGCCTCCAGACGCGACAAGTCCAAAATATCGTTGAACACTTCAAGCAGGTAGTCGGCTGCGTGGAGGATGCACTCGGCGTGGGCGCGTTGCTCGGCATCCAGACGGGTGTCCAGCAGCAGGCGCGTCATACCGATCACCGCATTCATAGGCGTACGGATCTCATGGCTGATATTGCCCAAGAACTCGCTCTTGACGCGCGCCGCCTGCAACGCCTCATCGCGCGCCCGGATCAGCTCCTTGGACTGCGCGATCAGGTTGCGCCGCGTTTCCTCCAGTTGCTGGGCGTGGCGTAAGAGCTCCTGTTCGGCCTGCTTGCGTTCGGTAATGTCGGTTAACGTGCCTTCGTAGAAAAGCGCGCGGCCTTGCTCGTCCCGCACCACCCGGCAATTGTCCAACACCGTGATCAATTTGCCGTCCTTGCGTTTCAACACGATTTCCGCGTTGCGCAGCACGCCGTCCCGTTCCAGACGTTCCAACATCGCCCGCCGGTCCAGAGGGTTGGCATAGAGCTCGCGGCCCACGTTGACATTGACCAGTTCCTTTTCGGACTCGTAACCCAGCAGCTCGACCAGCGACCGGTTGGCCACCAGCAACCGCCCGTAGGGCGAC
>CAYSBM010000437.1:0-3333 GCA_964429095.1 uncultured Solibacteraceae bacterium
ATTTCTGCGATTGGCTGGATGACGCCGATCTCGTTGTTGGCATACATGATCGAAATCAGGATGGTCTTGTCCGTAATGGCGTCGCGCAGCATATCTAAATCCACCAGGCCATCGCCCTTCACCGGCAGGTAAGTCACCCGGAAGCCGCGCTTTTCCAATTTCTTGCAGGTATCGAGGACTGCCTTGTGTTCGGTAGCGGCGGTGATGATGTGGTTGCCGCGCTCGGCATACATCTCGGCCACCCCTTTAATGGCGAGGTTGTCGCTTTCCGTCGCGCCGCTGGTGAAGACAATCTCTTTCGGGTTGGCGCCGATGAGTTCAGCTACCTGTTTGCGCCCCTTCTCGACAGCCTCCTCGGCTTGCCAGCCGAAACTGTGGTTGCGGCTGGCGGCGTTTCCGAAGCGCTCGGTGAAATACGGCATCATGGCCTCAAGCACGCGCGGATCCAGAGGCGTGGTGGCGTGATTGTCAAGATAGATGGGCGTCTTCATAATGTTTGTCTCCTTCTCAGATTCCCGGCAGAACCTCAATGTTGCGCGGCTGCGTGGCAGCAGGCGGAGGACAAGGCGGCTGCTCACTGTAGATCAAATCCGAAATGGTGGTGCTCTCCAAGAGCTTCAAAATGCCATCGTGCACCCGCCGCAGCGGCTCCCGCACCGAACAGCGCTTGGTGTGGCCACATTCGCCGTGCTCGTGAAAACAACTGGCGAGAATCACCGGACCTTCGATGGCCCGAATCACTTCCAGCGTGTTGATGCGCTGGGGTGGGCGAGCCAGCATGTAGCCCCCATTGGTGCCATGCACAGAACGCAGAAAGCCGCTCCGCGCCAGCTTCTGCAAGATCTTGGCCAGCAGCGGCAACGGAATGCCGTAACAGTCGGCAATCTCCTTGGCGCTGGCGCTGGCATTCGGTTGAGCTACCGCCAGGTGCCGCAAAGCGATCAACCCGTAATCGGCTTTCTTGGTGAGCTTCAGCATCGGCAGCCTATATAGGATCTAAACGGTCCTGTATTTACATTACTACGCCCACCCACCTTTTGTCAATGAAATATTTGACTTGTTATCAAAGGGTTAATTTAAGACTAATAAAGTCCGAATCTTCTGGCTTGCAGGGTGGCCGCAGATGCCTCCTGGCGGAGTTTTGCAGATGGGGCCAGCCCTAGGGCGAGACTTCACTCGGCGGGCCCTCCCGCGCGCGTTCGAATATCGGCGCGACTCACCGAAAACAGCAACGCGGTGGAGAGCAACGGCGATTGCGAACCCGTCCGGTGTTATATTAAATGTGGCTTGAGACGAAACCTCCATATCACATTGCTTTTTCTTGCTCTAGGCGCCACCGTTCTCGCCAAGCCGCGCGTGGTAGCCGTAGACGTGGACGGAGTGGTGCACCCGGTGACGGTGGAAATCGTCGGTCGCGCCATCGAGCAGGCGCAGCGTGAGGGAGCCGCCCTGCTGCTAATCCGCTTGAACACCCCAGGAGGCTTGATGGAAGCCTCGCGCCGCACCATTGAGAAGATTGTCGCCAGTCCAGTGCCCGTGGCCACGTTCGTGACCCCCAGCGGCGGGCGCGCAGCCTCGGCGGGTTTCTTCCTGCTCGAGGCGGGCGACGTAGCCGCCATGGCGCCGGGGACCAACACCGGCGCGGCGTCGCCGGTGGCCATCGGCGTAGAGATGGACCAGGTGATGCGCCGGAAGGTGGAAAGCGATGCGGCAGCCAGTTTGCGCAGCCTCACGGCCAAGCGTGGACGCAACAGCGCTCTGGCGGAGAAAACCGTGCTGGAAGCCAAGAGCTTCACCGAGAAGGAAGCGCTCGACAATCGCCTGATTGAGCTGATCGCCAAGGATGACCGGGCGCTGCTGGAAGCGCTGCACGGCCGTGAGATCACCCGCTTCGATGGCACGCGGGTGAAACTGGATCTGGCGGGGGCCGAAATCGTGGTCTACGAGAAGACCGTTCGCGAAAGCCTGGTGGCGGCCATTAGCGACCCAAATATCGCCTTCATTTTGCTGATCCTGGGCGCGCTGGGTTTGTATGTCGAGTTTACCAATCCGGGTCTGATTCTTCCAGGCGTGGCGGGCGGCATTTTGGCGCTGCTGGGTCTGGCCGCGCTGTCGGTGGTGCCCATCAACTGGGGCGGCGTGGCTCTGCTGATCCTGGCGGCCACGCTGTTTGTGCTGGAAGCCAAATTCGCCTCCCACGGCATACTGGGCGCGGGAGGGGCGGTGGCTATGATTCTGGGCGCGCTGCTTCTGGTGGAGGGCCCGCCGGAAATGCGCATACGGCTGGGTACGGCAGTGGGCGTGACACTGCCCTTTGCGCTCATTACCATTTTTCTGCTCTCGCTGGTGATCCGGGCGCGCGCCAATAAAGTGGTGACGGGCGCGGCAGGCATGATCGGCGAAACGGGCGTGGCGCGCACGGCGCTGGAACCGCAAGGCAAGGTTTTTGTTCACGGGGAGCTTTGGGACGCCGTTTGTTCGACGCCTCTCGAAGCCGGCGCCCCGGTTCGCGTAGTGGCCGTGGAAGGGCTCAAGCTGCTGGTGGAGCCCGAAACGCGGCCTTGAGAAATTACCATCGAGGAGGAGACCATGTTGCAGATCGATCCAATGACGATTGCTCTGGTGGTGGTGGTCATTTACCTGTTGAGTTCCATCAAGATCCTGGCCGAGTACGAGCGGGGTGTGATTTTCAGGCTGGGCCGGGTGCTGCCCAAGCCCAAAGGGCCGGGCGTAATCCTGGTGTTCGCTCCCATCGACCGCATGGTGCGGATCTCGTTGCGCATCGAGACGCTGGAGGTGCCGGCGCAAGATGTGGTGACGCGGGACAACGTGACGGTGAAGGTAAATGCGGTGATTTATTTCCGAGTGATCGATCCCACCCGTGCGGTGGTGGAAGTGGCCAACTACTTGTACGCCACCTCGCAACTGGCACAGACCACGCTGCGTAGCGTGCTAGGCGAAGTAGAACTGGATGAACTGCTGAGCCAGCGTGAAAAACTGAATGTGAGGCTGCAATCGGTGCTGGACCAGCACACCGGCCCTTGGGGCGTGAAGGTCACCATGGTGGAAGTGAAACAGGTGGACTTGGCCGAACAGATGATTCGCGCCATCGCCAAGCAGGCCGAAGCCGAGCGTGAGCGCCGCGCCAAGATCATACACGCCGAGGGCGAATTCGTGGCCGCTGAAAAGCTGGGCATGGCGGCCGAAGTGATTCAAAAGCAGCCGGTGGCCATCCAGTTACGTTACCTGCAAACACTGGTTGAGATCGGCGCGGAGAAGAACACGACGGTTGTCTTCCCCATCCCCATCGATATATTCTCGTCAGTGAGCCGG
>CAYSBM010000438.1:0-1325 GCA_964429095.1 uncultured Solibacteraceae bacterium
CGCGAGCGACGGCGTGGAGGCCCATCCCGCCACGCCGGCACCGCCCGACGCGCGTATGGACTTCACGCGCACCTCCACTAGGCGGGAAGCAGCCGCGGGAAACAGGATCGCCGGCTCAGTGATCTGCAAGGCCACCGGCGGCGCCACCACCAGAGGAGCTGTCAACTCCCCGCGGACCCGGTCTACCCAGCGATATACCACGGGCCGCATGAACTCCAGTTCCTCGCCAGCGGCCAGAAGCTTGAAGCAGGCGTTGATGGCGGCAGGGGTCCGGGCTTGCCCCACCAAATGCTGATCTCGGACTGTGTACATGTTCCCCCGCGGGGCGACCGCCAACCAATACGGTTCCGAATAGGGATGTTCGCCGGGAACCTTCCAAACGGCGCTGATCACGGCCGGAACGTTGTAAGCGAGTTCGATGGGCACCTGCCGGGCCTCAAGCTCCGCCGCAGGCTCGAAGCGCACGCTGACCAGCCTCATGGGCAAGTGAGATCTGTTCACGGCGGTGGCCGTGAGCTTCACTTCCGTGCCGGGAACGGCCGTTTCACGTTCGGCGGCCGCGTCCAGCCACAGGCCGGAGGCTAGGGCGATCACCTGATCCAGTTCCTCGATCTTCCGGCTGGCCCAGACGCCGCCGAGGCGCTTCATGGCGCGGCGCGCTTCCACCAGTAGCGGTATGATTCGCTCCGGTGCCTCCGGCACAAGGGCGGCCTTGACTTTCGCCAGCAGGTCCGCCACCACGCTCCCGCCCTCTACGCGGCGCCAGCTCAAGTCGATGCCGTCGAACACATCCCGCGATGCCCTCTCGCCTGCCAGGTGCACCAGGTGATTTTGAGAAGCGCCTTTGCGCTCCGGCGCCCCAAATCCCTGTGTGCGGTGCTGGCTGCGGGCCATTGCGCCGATCTCCGCATAAGAAAAGCCCAGCACAGGGTTGTAGTCGCCGGTTTCAACGGTCAGGCCCGTCTGGCCGGCGCCGGCGAATGAGTTCCATAGCAGGCGCTTGGCCTGCCAGATGGTGGTGTATTTTAACTGCTCGGGGAAGCGTGCCGGATCTGCTGCGGCTCGGAAAGCCTCTTGGGCAAGCAAAGCGGAGGCTTGATGATGCCCGTGGCCGTCCCGGCCGGTGCCGGAAAAGCGCAAGACGATCACATCCGGCTGGAAGCGCCGGATGACCCAGACCACGTCGCCCAGCACAGCCTCGTGGTTCCAGAGCCGGAGGGTCTCTTCGGCAGTCTTCGAATAACCGAAATCGATCGCGCGGGTGAAAAACTGCTCAGCGCCGTCGATGCGGCGGGCTGCCAGCAGTTCTTCGGTGCGAATCAATC
>CAYSBM010000438.1:1335-3325 GCA_964429095.1 uncultured Solibacteraceae bacterium
TCAATCCCAGCCGCGCACCCAGTTCCGGTCCGATCAGATTCTGGCCGCCTTCGCCGCGCGTGAGCGAAAGATAAGCGGTTCGCACCATCCGCCCCCGCGCGAAGTAGGCTATCTGCGCCGTGTTCTCGTCATCCGGATGCGCGCCGACGTACAAGACGCTTCCCAGCACCTGCAACTTGCCCAGGGCGGTCCACAGCTCCGCCATCCCCGCAAGGTTACGTTGTGCATCCGCAAACGAGGCGGACAGCAACAGGCAGGCAAGCAGCGCCGTCTTAGGCCGCATGTCAGTCCGGTGAGCCAGCCAAGCTATTCGTTGTTGTGTATCTGCTGAGCCAGGTAATTCTCCACGCCGATTTCCTGGATCATGTGCAACTGGGCTTCCAGCCAGTCGATGTGCTCTTCCTCGTCGGTCAGGATCTTCTCGAACAGCTCCCGCGAACCGTTATCGCCGGCTTCCACAGCCGTCCGGATGGCGCTGTTCAGACGCGCCACTGCGGCCACTTCCAGCGCCAGATCGTTTTCGATTTGCTCTTTGACCGTCGTGCCGATCTTGAGTGGAAACAACTCGTGCATTACCGGGGTTCCTTCGAGCAGCAGAATCCGCTCGATGAGCGCTTCGGCGTGCTTCATCTCGTCGATGGATTCCTTCTTGGTATGAGCGCCGAGCCGGTTGTAGCCCCAGTTGTCGCACATCTCGGCGTGTAGGAAGTACTGGTTGATGGCGGTCAACTCCGCCTTCAGCACTTCGTTCAAGTAGCCAAGAACCTTGTCGTTTCCGCGCATACGTAAGCCTCCTCCAGAGCAAATTCTCATTTTATCAGGCTACAGGCTGAGGCCGGGTGCTGTTGCATAATGAAATCATGGATGGGCCGAGATGGCTGCGCTGGTGGGTGGCCGGAGCGCTGTGCGCGCTGGCGGCGCGGGCGCAGGTGATCGAATTTGAATCCGGCGGCCTGAAGTACCAGACGTTGACCAAGGCCGGTGTTACGGTGATGGTCGCTCCCTTGCCTGCTAATTTGCGTGAATATTCGATCATCCAGGTCGCCATTTCCAACGGCTCCGAAATGGTGCAGAGCGTGCGTCCGGAGGATTTTGTGCTTCAGCGGGACGGTGAGGCGGCCATAGCGGGCTCCCCGGCTGCTGCGGTAGTGGAAGGCTTCTTAGCTAGAGCCGGCCGGAATGACGTGGTGAAGCTGGTGACCGCCTATGAAATCGGTCTGTACGGAATGGAGCGGTTCCATAGCCCCAGCGGTTACGAGCAGCGACGTCAGGCCGCGCTGGCCGAGGTCTCCTCGGCCAAGGTGAAGGCCGCCGCTGCGGCTTCGGCGATTGTTCTGGTGCCGGTCCGGTTGCGCCCGGGACAATCCACCGACGGCGCCGTATTCTTCCGCTCCAGCGCCAAGATGTCCGGTCCTGCGCGGTTGAGGGCCGTTGTGGGACAGAACGTTTTCGAGTTCCGGATCGAGGGCGGCTCGCCTTAGCGCGGACCGGATCCGAGCCGCTCTTGAGTTACACTGTACCTGCTTGGGCCCCTTGTTCCCCGTGATTGACCTCCACACACATACCAATGCATCCGACGGTGCTTGCTCGCCCGCGCGGCTGGTGGAAGAAGCGGTCTCGGCCGGATTGAAAGCCCTGGCTGTCTGCGATCACGATACGCTGGCGGGCAGCGAAAAGACCGAGTCCCTGGCGCGGGCCGCCGGTCTGGACTTTATCGGCGGGATCGAGCTGAGCACGCGCTTTCGTGAAAATGGATCTCCCTCGGGCCCATCTATACACTTGCTGGCGTACTTCCCGCACGGCCGGCCGGACGGTGAGTTTCGCGCCTGGGTTGCGGCTCTGCAAGCGCAGCGGAATGAGCGGAATCTGCGGATGGCCGACCGGCTGCGTGCCTCCGGAGCGAACGTGACGCTGGAGGAAGTAAGCGCACTGACCGGCGGTCTTCCTGGAAGGCCGCACTTCGCCCGCATCCTGGTGTCCAAGGGGTACG
>CAYSBM010000439.1:0-940 GCA_964429095.1 uncultured Solibacteraceae bacterium
GGTTGTCTTGTGGTCTGCCGGGGGGGATTTCTGGCCCGCTCCCACAGCATAACCACTCACTGTAGGAGTCATTGGCCATCCAGGACGGCGTTAGGCGAACTCCACCGCTCTTTTTTCAGCTTAACACGAAAGCTCCACCGGCGGGTCACGCCCCGTTCCCGTTATACTGGAATTTCCCGCATGACGATGTCTGCCCATCCTGTACGCGTGCGCTACGCTCCCAGCCCCACCGGCGATTTCCACGTGGGCGGCGCGCGTACGGCTCTATTCAACTACCTGTTTGCCCGCCACGCGGGCGGCAAGTTCATTTTGCGTATAGAGGATACAGACCAGAAGCGCTATAACCCGCAGGCGCTCAAATGGCTGTTGGATGGTTTACGCTACCTGGGGCTCGATTGGGACGAAGGTCCGGAGGTGGGCGGCGATTACGGCCCTTATGTACAAACCCAGCGCCTGGATATTTACCGGCGCTACTGCCGCCAACTGCTCGATGCCGGGCACGCTTACCGCTGCTTCTGCACTCCCGAGCGCATCGAGGCGGTATCCAAAGAGCTTCAGCGGCAGGGGCGCAACCCGGGTTACGACCGCCACTGCCGCGGGCTGGATCCGCAAGAAGCTGAGCGCCGCGCCGCCGCGGGCGAGCCCCACACCGTGCGCTTCAAAATGCCGCTGGAGGGCGAGATCACGGTTCACGACCTGATCCGGGGCAATATCACTTTTCAGCACGCCAACTTACAAGACACGGTGCTGATGAAATCCGACGGCATCCCTACCTATCATCTGGCGAACGTGGTCGACGACCACCTGATGGAGATCACTCACATTCTGCGCGGCGACGAGTGGGTAAACTCGCTGCCGCTGCATGCGCACCTGTACGCCGCCTTCGGCTGGCAGCCGCCTGTGATGGCGCACCTGCCGTTGATTCTCAATCCGACCGGCA
>CAYSBM010000439.1:950-3316 GCA_964429095.1 uncultured Solibacteraceae bacterium
AGGACCGCGCTCCGGACGGCCGCATACTGCCGGTTTTTGTGCGCACGTTTGAGCAAGCCGGTTATCTGCCCGAGGCCATGATCAACTACCTGGCGCTGCTTGGCTGGAGTTACGACGACAAGACCGAAATTATGAGCCGCCAGGAGCTGATCGAGCGTTTTTCGCTGGACCGCATCAACGCCTCTCCGGCGGTTTGGAATTACGAAAAGCTGGATCACATGAACGGCTACTATATCCGTTCTTTGAGCATTGAAGCGTTGACCCGGCGCCTGCTGCCCTTCGCTGCCGAGGCCGGATTCGACGCCACGTTCGAGAAAATGCTTCCTGTCACGCCGCTCATCCGCGAACGCATGACCACGCTGCGGGACGTAGCGCGGGTGGCGGATTTTTTCTTCCTCGACGAGCTGCCGCCCTACGATCCGGCGGAGTTGATTCCGCAAAAAGGCGACGCGGCCATGGCGCTGGCGGTTCTGGAAAGCGCGCGCCGGCGTTTGGCGGAAATCGATTTCACCCTGGAATCGCTGGAAACGGCGCTGCGCGGCGAGGCCGCGGCGCTCAAGATCAAGACTGGGCAGATGTTTCAACCGGTCCGCGTTGCCGTGTGCGGCCGCAAAGCGGCGCCGCCATTGTTTGAAACCATTTTGGTGCTGGGGCGGGCCACCTGCCTCAAGCGAATTGGCCAGGCCATCGAGAAGTTGAAGCGAACACAATGACTATGAGTACGCCAGACAACCGGGACGCAGCTGTTGTGGCGTCAAATTTCGTGCGGGAGATCATTACCGAGGATCTCAAGACCAACCGCTTTGGCGGGCGCGTTCACACGCGTTTCCCGCCGGAACCCAACGGATACCTGCACATCGGCCACGCCAAGTCCATCTGCCTCAACTTTGGACTGGCCAAAGAATTCGGCGGGAAGTGTAACCTGCGCTTCGACGACACCAACCCGTGTAAAGAGGAGGTGGAGTACGTCGAATCCATCATCGAGGATGTGCGCTGGTTGGGCTTCGATTGGGAAGACCGCCTGTTTTACGCCTCGGATTACTTTGACCAGCTTTATGAGTGGGCCGTCCAACTCATCAAGGCTGGCAAGGCTTACGTTTGCGATCTCACCGCCGAACAGGTGCGCGAGTACCGCGGCACTCTGACCGAGCCCGGCAAGGAAAGCCCCTACCGCAACCGCACGGTCGAGGAAAACCTGGACCTGTTTGAGCGCATGCGCGCCGGAGAGTTCCCCGACGGCAGCCGCGTGCTGCGCGCCAAGATCGACATGGCCTCGCCCAACCTCAACCTGCGCGACCCGGTGATGTACCGCATCCTGCACGCCCGTCACCACCGCACCGGCGACAAGTGGTGCATCTACCCGAGGTACGACATCGCCCACGGGCAGTCGGATTCAATCGAGGGCATTACGCACTCCATCTGCACCCTGGAATTCGAGGACCATCGTCCGCTCTATGACTGGTATTTGGATCAGTTAGGCATTTACCATCCCCGGCAGATCGAATTCGCCCGCTTGAACCTAGACTACACCGTCCTGAGCAAGCGCAAGCTGCTCACCCTGGTACAGAAAGGCTACGTCAATGGCTGGGACGATCCCCGCATGCCCACGATCAGCGGCATACGCCGCCGCGGCTACACGCCGGAAGCCATACGGAACTTTTGCGACCGCATCGGCGTGGCCAAGTTCAACGGCACGATCGAATATTCTCTGCTGGAACACTTTGTGCGCGAGGACTTGAACAAACGCGCGCCCCGCGCCATGGCCGTGCTGCGCCCGCTGAAGCTGGTCATCGACAACTACCCTGTAGGCCAGGTGGAGTATCTGGAAGCCGTCAACAACCCCGAGGACCCTTCGGCCGGAACCCGCAAGGTGCCATTTTCGCGGGTGTTGTACATCGAGCAGGACGACTTCCGAGAGGATCCGCCGAAACAATACTACCGCCTCTCCCCGGGACGCGAAGTACGGCTGCGCTACGCTTATTTTGTCACCTGCACTGGCGTAGTGAAAGATCCCGCAACCGGGCAGATCGTTGAGCTGCACTGCACCTACGATCCGGCCAGCCGGGGAGGCAACTCTCCGGACGGGCGCAAAGTGAAATCAACCATTCACTGGGTGGCGGCAGCCCATGCCGTGGAGGCTGAAGAGCGCCTCTACGACAAGCTCTTTACGCGCGAGAATCCCAACGATGAAAGCGGCGGGCAGGAGTGGACGTCCTGGCTCAACCCCCATTCGCTCGAGATCATTTCCAACGCCCAAATCGAACCGTCGTTGGCCGGCGCCGCTCCAGGCAGCCGCTATCAGTTCGAGCGGTTGGGGTACTTCGGCGTGGACCCGGATTCGACTCCGGACAAGCAGGTCTTTAACC
>CAYSBM010000440.1:0-3311 GCA_964429095.1 uncultured Solibacteraceae bacterium
GCCGTGCTAGGCCGCGCCGAGAAAATGCGATCCCTCATGCAGCAAAGTGATGGATCGGCGGTGATAGTCGAGAAGCCGGGCCAGCCACCCCTCTATAGAGTGCTGGTGGGACGCGAACCCTCACGGGCGGGCGCGGCGGCGCTGGCTGCTCGTCTGCGGGCTCAGATCCCTTCAGTGATGGTGGTGGAATTGAATGCCCAGGGAAAGACCGCGCCTTAGATTATGGTCAGAAAATGGGAAACGGTCCGGCGTTGGCCACCCGCAGCTCCCGCCCGTCCTTGTGTTCCGCCCGCACTATAACGTACACCGCCCGCACCGGATCCGGCAGGTAAAGGCTAAAGTCTACGTCCTGGCCGGGCGAGAACGTCTCGTCGGAGTAATCGTGGCGGCGCGTGGTGATCACCTGCTTATCGGTCCCCAGAAAATCAAAAAACAGCGTGAGGCGTTCCAGGTTCTTGTTTCCACCGATGCGCACACGGCCATCCACGGTGACGCGGCTCTCGGTGCGCTGGCATCGAATCTCCTCCACTTGCACATCCGGCGACTTAGCAGGCTTCGGCTTCTTACCCGCGGCGCACAAGCCGCCGGCCAGCACAAGTAAAATAACAAGACCGCCTCTCATTTGAGAATAGTGTAGCAGGGAGAGACCGTCATGATCACCAGACGAGAATGCCTTTTCGGGCCCGCCGCGCTAGGCGCGGCCTCAGCCGCGGAAGGTGCCCGAACGCAGCCCGTGGTAATAGCCAGCGCCAATGGCCTCCGTGCCTGCGCCCGGGCCATGGAACTGCTCCAAACCGGAGCGGACACGCTGGATGCCGTCATCGCCGGTGTCAACATAAACGAATTGGATCCCAATGACGCCACAGTGGGCTACGGCGGCCTGCCCAACGAAGAGGGCATTGTGGAGTTGGATGCCAGCGTCATGCACGGGCCCACCCGCCGCTGCGGCGCCGTAGCAGGGTTGCGCGGAATTAAGACCCCTTCGAAAGTGGCTCGCCTGGTAATGGAACAAACCGACCACATCATGCTGGTGGGCGAGGGAGCTCTTCGGTTTGCTAAAGCACACGGTTTCGTGGAAGAGAATCTTCTCACCGAAAAGGCGCGGCTGGCGTGGATGGTCTGGAAACAGTCGCTGCGCGACGCCAGTGGACACAACAACTGGGGACCAGGGCTTTCGGCCCCGCCTGCGGAACTGAAATCCCGGTTTCCGCAGGCCGACCAGGCGACGCTTGCCTGGGCCTGGAGGATGGCCATGGATCCTCCCACTGGCACCATCAACTGCCTGGCGCTCAATGCCAAAGGAGAGATGAGCGGCGTCACCACTACCAGCGGGCTGGCATGGAAAATTGCTGGCCGGGCAGGCGATTCACCCATTATCGGCGCGGGCCTATATGTGGACCAGGACGTCGGCGCTGCCGGCTCGACCGGCCGCGGCGAGGAGAACATCCGTATCGCAGGGGCACACACCATTGTGGAAAACATGCGCCACGGGATGGATCCCAGAGAAGCGGTTCTCGACGCCCTCCGCCGCATCGTCAGGAACTTCGGCGGCGATGAGCTGCGGCTGGCGCGCTTTAACATCAATTTCTACGCCTTGCGCCGCGACGGGCGGCACGCCGGGGCAAGCTTGTGGAAGCGGCCCGAGGCCTCCTACGCCGTCAACGACGGCGGGCCGAGCCGCCTGGAACCTTGCCTCTGGCTGTTGAAAAAGCGCGCTTAGCCTCCGCCACGCAAGCGCAAGCGCCAGGGTGCAAGCACGCCCTCGCCGATGATGTGGCTGGAAATCTTCGATTCTCCGCTACGGCGGCACCGGAACACGATAGGCACTTCAGCGAAACTGGCGCCCGCACGCCACAGCGCATACTTGAGCTCCATCAGAAAAGCGTAGCCGGACATGTTTATGCTCTCCAAGCGCAGCTTCCGCAGTACAGCCGTCCGCATGAAGATATAACCTGCCGTGCAGTCGCGCAACGGCATCCCCGTTATAGTGCGGCAGTAAAAGTTGGCCCACCCGCTGAGCAGGCGCCGCCACAGCTCCCAACCCTCCACACCTCCTCCCCGGACATAGCGCGATCCGATCACCACGTCGTGCGACTCGCCCTGCGCCAAAATTTCCGGCAAATAATCCGGATCGTGCGAGAAATCGGCATCCATCGTCAGGAGGGCTTCAAAGCTCCCTTCGCGGAGCAGCCGGCGGAACCCGTCCACATACGCCTTCCCCAAACCCTCCTTGCGCTGGCGCGACAACAACTCCAGTTGCGGAAACTCGCCGCGCAACGCGCGCACCACCTCAGCAGTTCCGTCCGGAGAGTTATCGTCGATCACCAGGATGTGAACTTCCGGAACCGTTGAAAACACCGCGCGGATGATGGGTTCCACATTGTCCCGCTCATTGTAGGTGGGCTACAGGATACACGTCTTGGCGATCGCAGCCAGGCGGTGGCCCGGCTTTGGGTTGTTCTGTGCGGACAACCCAACATCATACCTCAATGGTGAAAACCGGATCCTCGCGCCCAGCCTATTTGTGCGTCTGCTCACACCCGGCGAGTCAAAGACGGCCGAGTTGCAATATCATCGCTATGAAATGCTGATACGGTTCCTGGTGGCCGCCTGCTCTGTGGCAATGGCCGCTGAGGTTGAGGTTCGCATTCATCCGCAGGATGCCCTGCCATATGTCCGCATTCCGGCCGGCGCCTTCCAGATGGGCTGCTCGCCCGGGGACCCCGATTGTTACGCAGCCGAAAAGCCGGCCCGTAAAGCGGTGATTGCCGCCGCCTTCTGGATGGGGCAGACAGAAGTCACCGTGGGCGCTTATAAACGCTTTGCCCAGCGTACCGGCAGGGCCTTGCCGCCAGAGCCCAAGTTCTATGACCGGCCGCTAAATCCCGAATGGACACGCTTGCGGCAACCGATGACGATGGTGAACCGTGAAGACGCCATGGCGTACTGAGCCTGGGTTGGAGGACGCGTGCCGACCGAAATCGAGTGGGAGTATCCGGCGCGTGCGGGCGCCACCGGATCGCGCTATGCAAACCTGGACGACATAGCCTGGTATGCCGACAACAGCGGCAAGGAGCCCATCGACGCTTTGCAATTCGCCGCGCGCAAAGATCTGAAAGGCTTTTTTGCGCTCCTGAACCAGAACAACAACGGCCCGCACGAAGTGGGAGAAAAGCTAGCCAACGCTTGGGGACTGCACGACATGCTGGGCAACGTCTGGGAGTGGGTTGACGATTCCCAGCCCCTGCTTAAGGGTGGATCATGGTTCGATCCGTCCAAACTGGTCCGCGTCTCCACTTCCATGCAAGGCG
>CAYSBM010000441.1:0-2892 GCA_964429095.1 uncultured Solibacteraceae bacterium
GTTTGCTCTGCTACCGGCAAGTCCGAGGGCTCGTCCTGGCGCGCATGACCTCTGCCCCGGTATGGTGGTTCTACGTCTTCTGGCTGCCCGAGTATTTGAAACGCGAACGCCACTTCAGCATGGCCATGATCGGTTACTTCGCTTGGATCCCCTTCCTCACCGCCGACATCGGCTGCCTGACCGGCGGCGCCGTCTCGGGCTGGCTCATCCGCCGCGGTTGCCCGGTGCTGAAAGCGCGCAAAATCGTCATGTCAGTGAGTATGGCGCTGATGCTTTCCGGCATTCCCGCCGTGCTCACGGCAAGTCCCGTGGCCGCCGTGGCGCTCATCAGCCTGGCGACGTTCGCTTACTCCAACTGGGCCCCCAACGTGCTGACCCTTCCGGCCGATATTTTCCCGAAAACAATCGTGGCTTCGGTTTCGGGCTTGAGCGGCACCGGCGCGGCCTTGGGAGGCATGCTCTTCACCTTGATGATTGGCAAGGTGGTGGACCACTTCTCGTACCTGCCGGTGTTTCTGGCGGCGGGACTGTTGCCGCTGGTGGCTCTCTGGTTCATCCTGCGGATGGTGAAGCCTATTCAATCAGCCTAGCTGCTTTGCATCCCGCCGGATCATTTCGCTCGAGCCTATTATCTCCAGCCATCGGCCGGCGCTCAGATACGAGCGGCAGCCATGGAAGAAAGCCTCGCGCACGCTGCGGAGGCTCAAAGCTGGCTTTGCGCCCGCCGGCTTACGCACGCAAGGCGTTGCCTGAGACTTCCGCAGCGAGCGACGGCGGCGGCTCCTGGAACCGCACGCTCACCAGTTTCGAGACGCCTGGCTCCTGCATGGTGACCCCGTAAAGGGCCTCGGCGGCCTCCATGGTGCGCTTGGCGTGCGTGATCACGATGAACTGGGTTTGCGCGGACATTTCCTTGAGCAGCCGCGTCAGCCGCACAATGTTCGGCTCGTCCAGCGGCGCGTCCACCTCGTCCAGAACGCAGAACGGGCTAGGCTGGAACCGGAACACGGCCATCAGCAACGCGAGCGCCGTTAGCGCCTTTTCGCCGCCCGACAGCAGCAGTACGTTCTGCAAACGCTTGCCGGGGGGCGAAGCGACGATGTCGATACCCGACTCGGCGATGTTTGTTTCGTCAGTCAGCCGCATTTCGCCGCTACCCCCGCCGAACAGGACCTGGAACATCTCGCGGAAGTAAACGTTGATGCGCTCGAAAGCTTCGCTGAAGCGCTTGCGCGTCTCCACGTCGATCTCGTGGATGGCCTTCTCGGTGTCGCGGATTGAGTCGATCAAATCCTGCCGCTGCGCATTCAGAAAGTCGTAACGCTGTTGGGCTTCCTTATACTCTTCCAGAGCCTGCGGGTTCACCGGACCCAGCGCCTCAATGCGGGCCATGATCTCCTGGTAGGTTTGCTCGGCCTCGGCCATGGCCTGCTCGTCAGGGATGGTTTCCTGCTGGGCGGCCAGTTCCCCCACAGCAGCATTGAGTTCTTTGCGGCTGGTTTCCTCCAGGTACTTCAGATCGGCCTGCCGTTTGACGAGCTCGACTTCGATCTGGGCGCGCTTGTCGTGCGCCGTCTGCACCTCGAGACGGAGCTGCTTCAGCTCCTCTTCGATAGCCGCCACCGACTCGCGCTCGGCGGCTTCGGCTTCCGCCAGCCGTTCAACCGCCGCCTCCACTTTGGCGATCTCTTCGAGCAGCGCGCCGGCGCGGCGGTCCAGTTCAATGTTGTCCGCCAGCAGGCGCGCCCGCTCCACGCCCAGCCGTTCGAGTTCGGCATCGATTTCGCGCTTGCGGTTGGAGACTTCCTTCCACTGCGCCTCTAGCCGGGCTTGAGCGGCCTTCTCGGCCCGGCGGCGCTCATCGAGTCCCGCCAGTTCGGCCCGCAAAGCCGAGTGCTCCTCGCCCGCGCGCGCCACTTCCGCCTGCGCCTGCTCGATCTCGGCGCGGGCGGCCGCCAGCGCTTCTTCCTGCGCCCGTCGGGCTTGCTCTTTCTCTTCCACCTGCCGCAGATTACCCTCGCGCTGCTGCTGGGAACGGTGCGCCTCCTCGTTCAACCGCGTCAGTTCCGCCGTCGCAATCCTCAAACGGCTGGATGCCCGGCTGCGTTCTTCCTCCAACTGGCGCAACTCGTGATCGAGCGCCACGGCTTGCTTCTCCTGGTCCTGTTGCTCGGCCCGCAATCGTTCCAGTTCCGTCTCTGCCGAGGCGATTTCATTCTCCAGCCGCGCCAGGCGCTCGGCGGTGGCTTCCACCTCCTTCAGTTTCGCCTCGGCCAGAGTCTTCAACTCCCGCAACTCCCGCTTCAGCGCCAGGGGGCCGCTGGTGGACTTCCGCCCGCCGGTAACCGCGTGCCCGTGGTAGCAGACCCCGTCGGGCAGGAGGAAATACATATCTGGATACTCGAGCGCCAGCCGTTGCGCCGCCGTGCGGTCCTCCACCACAAAACAGCGCGCCAGCCGTGGCAGGATCTCCGCCGGCGTGCGCGTCAGCCCGTTGGTGCACCGCAGCAAGTCACGCACTCGTCCAACGCTGCCGGTTTCCGGCCCCATGGCACGATCTACCGGATGCGGCCGCCCGTTGCGCAAATCGCCGTCCGGATGGACCAGGAAGGTCGCCCTCCCTTCCATGTCCGTGCGCATCAGGTCGATGCCGCGCTCAGCCTGGCCCCAGTCGTCCACCACAACGTACTCCAGCTCCTCATGGAGGAATTCCTCGGCGGCCTTTTCGTATGCCGGGTCCACCTCCACAAAGTCCGCCAGCACGCCCACGGCCTTCAATTCGGCCGCCTGCCCCTGCTCGATAGCCGTGAACAACCGCTTGACGGATTCCGTCGTGTAGGCCCGGTGGGAGAGAATCTCTTCCAGCGAGTCGCGGCGCGCTCTGATGCGCGA
>CAYSBM010000441.1:2902-3304 GCA_964429095.1 uncultured Solibacteraceae bacterium
GATTCCGTCGTGTAGAACACGTTGGACACCATATCATAAAAAAAAAAAAGCCGCGCTCTGATGCGCGAAGCCTCGGCGCGCTGCTCGTCCAGACTCCGGCGCGCCTGAGCGGCTTCGGCTTTACGAGCCCCCAAAAGTTGTTCGATCTCTTTTCGCCGGCCGACTACCTGGTCCAGTTGCCGGCGCCGTTCCTCCACTTTCGCAGTCAGTTCTTTGCCGGTGGCTTGAATCCACTCCAGGTCGCTGGCGGCTTGCTCGCCCTCTTTGCGGGCGCGCTCGCGGTCGCGCTCGATGCCCGCCAGATACTCCTCCACCTGCGCCAGTTGATTGCGCAGCGCCGCAGCCTCGCCCATCAGCCGCAACACGCCTTGCCGGCCTGTTTCGATGGTTTGCTCACGCTCG
>CAYSBM010000442.1:0-3301 GCA_964429095.1 uncultured Solibacteraceae bacterium
GGTCGCCATCACCGCCAAAGCGATCTCCTTGGTGGCGGCGATAGCCGCCTCAAACGGCGGCAGCCCCTTTTCCTCGATGAAGCGGTGAATGTTTTCGAGAACAATGATGGCGTCGTCGATGACAATGCCCACCGCCAGCGTGAGCCCCAGCAGAGTCATCGAGTTCAACGTGAAGTCCATCAGCCGCATGATGGTGAACGTGGTGATGATGGAGGTGGGAATGGCGACGGCGCTGATCAGCACGGTGCGCCAATCGCGTATGAAGATAAAGACGATTACGCAGATGCTCTTCCAGGGCCGCCACCGAATTCTTGATGTAGGTGGCTTGTTCCTTGATCACATCGATCGAGGCTCCAGCCGGCAATTGGGCCTTCAAGCCGGGCAGGCGCCGTTGCACTTCCTCGACCACCTTGACAGTGTTGGTGCCCATCTGGCGGCGGACTTCAAGGATGACCGCCGGTTTGTTTCTGTAATAGGCGAAGCTACGCCGTTCGGTCATACCGTCCTCGGCGTAGCCGATGTCGCGAATGCGGATAGGCGAGCCGCCGACATTCTTCACGATGATGTCATTGAATTGGGGGACCGATTCCAGGCGTCCGAGCGTGCGCACCCCTACCTCCACGGGACCCCGCACGATGCGTCCGCCCGGCGCCTCGATATTCTCGCTTTCTAGCGCCCTTCGGACGTCCTGGGCCGTAAGCTGATAGCCGTTCAGCTTGTCCAGATCCATGAAGACGTTGATCTGCCGGTAGGCGCCGCCGCTGATGTCCACGCCCGCCACCCCGTCCACCGTCTCCAGGCCGCGACGCACCTGTTTATCGGCAATCTCGGTCAACTCGCGCACACTGCGCGAGCCGCTGACGGCCAGCGTGATAATGGGATCGCTGTCCGGGTCGGCTTTGGCCACCGTGGGCGGCAACACG
The DNA here is from genome assembly GCA_964429095.1 of uncultured Solibacteraceae bacterium. GTDB lineage: Bacteria > Acidobacteriota > Terriglobia > Bryobacterales > Bryobacteraceae > JAJFUV01. Next base: position 924 of record CAYSBM010000442.1, read on the forward strand.
TTCGGCGGCAAGCTGCGCATGGCGGCGCTTACCTTTTCTCGCACATCTTCTGCCGCCTCCCCGATCTTACGCTCCAGCACGAATGTGACAACGATGGACGCGGAGCCTTCCGACACCATGGCCCGCATCTCATCAATACCGCTCACCGAAGCGATGGCTTCCTCCAGCGGCATCACCACCTGAGAGGTCACTTCCTCCGGGCTCGCGCCGGGCAGTTTCACCCGCACATAAACCGTGGCCGGATCGCTGCGCGGGAACAGATCAACCCCTAGATCGCCGAAGCTGAACACGCCCATGACGACCAGAAACATGATCAGCATGAAAGCGAATACCGGCCGTTGGACACAGATTTCAGACAGGCGCACGGGAAGATACCTCGATTTAAGTAAAGATGATTCTATCGCGGCAAGAGGTTACCCTAGTCTATGATGAAGACCGCATTCCTATTTCCCGGCCAGGGCTCCCAATATGCAGGGATGGGGCGGAGCCTCGCCGAGCGCTTCCCCATTGCCCGCCAGGTGTTTGCCCAAGCCGACCAGGCGCTGGGGTTCCCCATCTCCAAACTCTGCTTTGAAGGATCCGAAGAAGAACTCAAGCTCACCGAGAACACGCAACCGGCCATTCTGACGGTCTCCGTGGCGGCCTATCGTGTTCTCGAAGAGCAGGGGCGCCGGCCGGATTATGTCGCCGGCCACAGCTTGGGCGAGTACTCCGCCCTGGTCGCCGCCGGCGCTCTGGAGTTCGCCGACGCCGTACGCTTGGTCCGCAAACGCGGCCGCTTTATGCAGGAAGCCGTGCCGGCCGGCGTGGGGGCCATGGCCGCCCTGCTGAAACTGCCGGCGGGCGCGCTGGACCGCGTTCTCCAGGAAGCCGCGCAAGGCGAAGTGGTTTCCGCGGCCAATCTCAACAGCCCCGATCAGATCGTGATTGCCGGCCACAAGGGCGCGGTGGAGCGCGCCATAGAGCTGGCCAAGGCTGCCGGGGCCAAGCGCGCCGTTCTGCTGCCGGTTAGCGCGCCCTTCCATTGTGAGCTGATGAAACCCGCCCAAGTCCGGATGGGAGCCGAGTTGGACAGCGCCGCCTTCGCCGATCTGCGCGTCCCTTTGGTGAACAACTGGCAGGCGCAAGAAATCTGCACGGGTGAACAGGCCCGCCGGGGGCTATTCGAGCAGATACCGAACCCAGTACGCTGGCTCGATACGATCCGCTATCTGGCCTCTCAGGGGGTCTGCAAGTTCATCGAAGTCGGCCCTGGCGCAGTGCTCACTGGCTTGCTGCGCAACATCGCCCCCGCCCTGAAGGCCGCCAGATTCGGCGAGGCGGAGGATCTTGAGAGGTTGGATGCTTAAGCTAATCACATTTCTGGCGCTTCTGGTTGTGGCGCAGGCTGAAGACACACCCAGCGCCCTGAGCCGCAATCCGCGAGGCTGGAAGGACATCCTTCCGCCGCCCTCACTGAAAGGTTGGCTTCGCGTGCCCATCCCCGCAGGCACGCCCCTCAGCCCGGTTTCCCAATGGAAGGTGGACACACGGCGGCGCATTCTGATCTGCGAAGGGAACCAAGGCCATGAGTTCCTGCGCTATACCCGCGTGCTTCGCAACGCCATCTTCCACGTCGAGTGGAAATATACTGTCAACCCAGCGCGCACCAACTACAACAGCGGCATCTATATCCGCAACAGCGCCGACGGCAGCATCTGGCACCAGGCCCAAATCGGCAGCTCCTCCGGCGGCTACTTGTTCGGCGACACGCTGATCAGCGGCATACGAATGCGCATCAATCTGATGGACAGCTTGATCGAACAGCGCATTAAACCCGCCGGCGAGTGGAACACAAGCGAACTCAGCGCTGAGGGCAGCCGCATCGCATTTTGGGTAAATGGCGGCATTACCAGCGTTTACAGCACCTGCGAGGTTCCTAGCGGCTTCATCGGACTGGAAGCCGAAGGCTACCGCATCGAGTTCCGGAATTTGAAGCTGAAGATTCTGCCTTGATGCTGATCTACTTCCGCTGACTCAGCACATCCATGGCGGCGCGGCAGAAAGCCGGAAGGTCGTCGGGCTTCCGGGAGGTCACCAGGTTCCGGTCCACTACCACCTCGGCGTCGACATAGGTGGCGCCGGCGTTCATGAGGTCATCTTTGATGGCGAAAAAACACGTGGCGCGGCGGCCTTTCAGCATGCCCTGGGCCGAGCACAGCACCCAGGCGCCATGGCAGATGGAAGCCACCAGCTTGCCCTGCTGGTCCAACTCTTTCACGAAAGCCGTCGCCTTCTCATAGCGGCGGATAATGTCCGGCGCGAATCCTCCAGGAATCACGACGCCATCAAAGTCGGAAGCCTTGAGGTTTTCATAAGAGACATCCGCCACGACCGTG
>CAYSBM010000443.1:0-3297 GCA_964429095.1 uncultured Solibacteraceae bacterium
GTGCTGCGAGGGTATTAGAGTTACCTTGCCGAAGAAGAAACACCCCGCAGGTTGCCAGGGTTCAGCCGACTGCGCGAGTATGATGCTATGCCTATTCGTCTCTGGCTCCTATTTTTGGCTATCTCGATGTTCGCTCCGGCCCGCATACTGGAGGTTTCACCCAGCGGTCCTCTGAAATCCTTGGCCGAAGCCAGGGACGAGATCCGGCGGCTGCGCAAGCTGGGGACCAACGAGCCCTTCACGGTAAGAGTGCGGGGCGGCGTCTACCGGCTTAGCGAACCGCTCACGCTGGCACCGGAGGATTCCGGCACGGCGGCGGGGCCTGTGGTATTTGAGGCCCAACCCGGCGAGCATGTCGTCATCAGCGGAGGGCGCCTGGTGCAAGGCGGGCGGAGGGTGAAGGGCAACCGGTGGATATTCGAAGCCGGGCCGGGAGCCAATTTCCGCCAGCTCTTTGCCGGCGGCAGCCGTGCCCGGCGTGCCCGCACACCTAACAACGGCTTCTGGCGCGCCATTGGTCCCAGCTCCCAAGATAAGCCCTACCGGCTGAGTTTTCGCAAGCCGGACATCAAGCCCGAATGGGCGAGGCAGGGAGTGGAGGCGGTCGTGCTCCTTGCCTGGGCGGAACTACGTATGCCAATTGAAGCCGTCGATCAGGAGGCCGGCGTGGCGGTTCTAGCGGGCGATCCCCGGCCTTCCAATAAGGAAAAGGACGCGCGCTACTACATTGAAAACGCTGCGGACGCCTTGGATGAAGCCGGGGAATGGTATCTGGATCGCGCCACCGGCCGCGTGTCCTATATTGCTGCGTCCACCGAGAATGTCGAGGAGGAAGAGATCGTGGCGCCGGCGCTTGAACAGCTTGTCCGGCTGGAAGGCCGGCCCGAACTAGACCAGTACGTCCGGCGCATAGTGTTCCGGGGACTGGAATTTTCACACGCCGACTGGACGATGGGTCCTAAAGGCGTGGCCGAGCCACAGGCGGCAGTGGGGATTCGGGCTGCCTTCGAGGCCGTGGGGGCTGAGCAGTGCGTCATTGAGCGGTGTGTCTTCAGCCACCTGGGGGGGTACGCCATCGAATTCGGGCGGGGCTCACGGCGCAACCGGATCGTGGGCAACGAAATCTATGACGCTGGCGCGGGCGGCATCAAGATCGGCGAAACGCGCACGCGGGAAGACGAGCGCGAGCGTAATTTCGAACATGTGGTGACCGATAATCACCTGCACGATTTGGGTGTGGTGTTTCCCTCGGCAGTGGGCATTTGGGTGGGGCAGAGCAGCCGCAATACGATCGCCCACAATCACATACACGACCTGTATTACACGGCCATCTCGGTGGGCTGGACCTGGGGTTACGCGCCGAACCAATGCAATGGGAACCTGATCGAATACAACCATCTGCACCACGTGGGCAGGGAGATGTTGAGCGATATGGGCGCCATCTACACGCTGGGTGTGCAGCCGGGCACCCGCATCCTGCACAACCTGATCCACGACGTACGCTCGTTTACCTACGGAGGCTGGGGCATCTATCCCGACGAAGGCTCCAGTGAAATCCTCATTGAGAACAACATTGTTTACCGCACCAAGAGCGCCGGTTTTCACCAGCACTACGGGCGCGGCAACATCGTGCGGAACAATATTTTCGCCTTCAACGACGAATACCAGGTAATGCGCTCGCGCGCGGAGCCGCATCTGTCTTTCACCTTCGAGAACAACATCGTGATCTACGATGCAGGCCAGTTGCTGGGCGGGCGTTGGGACGACTCGAAATTCGAAATGAAGAGGAACCTGTATTGGGACACGCGCCGGAATGAGGTTCGTTTGGCCAAGCAGAACTGGCTGGAGTGGCGGGAGCGGGGCATGGATGCCGGTTCGGCGGTTGTGGACCCGCTGTTTGTGGACGCGGCCGGCTACGATTTCCGTCTCCGGCCGGATTCGCCGGCTCTGAAAATGGGTTTCCACCCCATAGACATAAGCGGCGTTGGCCCGCGCCCGCCGGCGCGCCGCTAAGCCACGGGCTCCGATTTCTGTTGCTGGGCCGATTCCCGCGCCCAGCGCGCCGACCACTCAGCGCCGGCCAGCACCACCATGGCGGCGATGGTGCTCCAGATGATAATGCCGGCGGAAAAGTGGAAGGGCCCCACCTCGGCCTCAAGTTTTCTGCGCAGGTACGGCCAGGTGAGCAGGTTGATGTATTTCAGGACCTCCAGCGTCAACCCCACGAAAATGGCCACCGGCACCACTTGGAGGGGAGGTATCTTACGGTTTGGCAGCAGCCAGTAAACCAGAAAGATCACCAGAATGACCATAGGCAAGGCGGCCAATTTAAAGAACAGCAGGTTGAGGGTCAAGCTAAGGTTTTGGCCGCCGGGGAGCCAGCGGGCCCAGAAGTCGCGGTTCAGCGCCGTAAGCATGGTGGATGCCAGAGCCAGTGCGCCGCACACCAGGATGAGTCCCAAACTCACCAGCTGATTATGGAAATAGTTACGGTTCTTGGTCACCCCCCAGGCGCGGTTGAGCGCCACCTCGAGCGGCTCGAATATGCCGTTGGCGGTGAACAACAAGAGGAGAAGGGAGACCGCTTCGATGGAGCCGCGGCGGTAGAGAGTGGCGGTGAGGTCTCTGCGGACGAAGTCGCCGAGCGAGTCCGGGAAGTAGTCCCTGAGCCCGATCAGGATGGCGTCGGCGGCCGAAGGCCAGTGGAACACGCTCTTGCAGAGGGTTAAGATGACGATGAGGAAAGGGAAGAAGCTCAACAGCACATTGGCGGCGATTGAAAAAGCATACACGTGCACCTCGGTTTCCATAAGGTAACGCACGGTGGGACGCAAGTCGCGGGCCAAGCGCGGCAGAAAGTTGGCTGAACGCTCCGGCTGCAAGGTTTCCACCCTCCTATGATAGGGCCGCTCGGGCCTCTAGGGCTCCTGCTCGCCGGGTGGTTGTTTGTGCTTGACCTTCTTGCGCAGCGTCTTGGGTACGATGACCTTGGCAGGGGGCGCCGCACCCAGGCGTTCGCGCGCGATGGCGCGCACGTTCTTGCCTCGATCGTATTTTTTCCGCTTTGCCATGACCGCGGCCTTCTGCCGGGAGCTGTTAGCTGTTGTTGCAGCCAAACTATGTCACGTTCATTGCACCAAAACTCTGTCACCCTAGCAAGCGGTGGAAGTGACGCAAGGCGGAAAGCCTGGAGAACCACTCCAGCGGTTTTCCATCCCCTCCATCGCGGTAGCAAGTCGCTGTGCGATTTCCCCAATCCCACCGCAGGACCACGGTTTTCCGTTCTCTTTCTTTTCT
>CAYSBM010000444.1:0-741 GCA_964429095.1 uncultured Solibacteraceae bacterium
TGCGTTGGGGTCCGTCTCCGGACCCCAACGCAGGTTTTTTATGTGTATGCGAAGACAACCTGGAGTTGCCGGGCGGTGGAAACAGCCGTTATTGCCAGTGGCGGGCTGGCGCTTCGCTCAGGTCGATTAACCCCACCGCCTGATGGTTCCTTGTTGTGTTGAAGATTACGTAGCGGCCGGTCCAATCGAAGCTGGGGTGAAGGTGGACTTGCTTCGGCTGGCGCAAGCCGGCAGCCAGCAGGCGCGTGCTGCCGGTGGCGGTTTCGATCAGCCAGAGGCGGCCGTCGAAGTCGTCGGCTATGATGAACTTGCCATCCGGCCGCGCCTGGCAATGCCAGTAGCTGCCCTCGCGCACCAGGCGTGAGCTTCCATTCGTGTTCACGATGATGATGCCCACGCGATCGTTCACCATGGTCATCTCTCCGGTGTTCATGATCCAGGCTTCGTGCGTGAGCCATTCCTTCAGCGGCGTGAACCAGTCCTTCCGGTCGACCCGCTGGTAGAATGGCCGCAAGCCTGTGCCGTCCGCGTTCACCAGCCAACTGCGTTGCGGAGCGTAGCCGCTGGTTTCCCAGGCGAAAAATATAACCGGCTCAGCGGGGCTGTACTGGACATGCCCGATGCGGAATCCGGTTCGCAGCACGGTCTTGTACTGGCCCGAGGCGGTGCTCATCAGCCCGCTTTCCCCGGTCGTCGCGGCGCTCTGCCTGCGGGGGGTGGCCTGATCGGGTTCGCCGCCGC
>CAYSBM010000444.1:751-3289 GCA_964429095.1 uncultured Solibacteraceae bacterium
CCCTCACCCCGCTCTCCCAGGACTTCGCGGCGATCTGCCGCCCGATGGTGATCCATTTGCCGTCGCCGCTGAGCGTAGGCTGGTGGTAGGCGCCGAAGTGCGGCTCCGGCACAGCGCCCACGATCCGCTCGGAGAAATCCTCCAGATCCAGGGCTACGATTTCGTGGCCGCGCTGGTAGTAAATTCGCCGCGGATTCGTGTGGTCGGGCGCCAGGCTGATGGCGCCCACTCCCGGCGAGTCGGTCAGTTGCACGATGCGCCCTTCCGGGATGGACATGCGGTAGATCTGATTGGAACCCGTGCGATTGGAGGTGAACAGAAGGTAGCGGCCGTCCCGGGTGAAATTCGGGAAGTGGAAGTAAAGGGTGTTGGCCACGCCCTTGTCCGCCGTCATCTCCCACACGCGTACTCCCGTAACGGGGTCGGTCCAAGATTGCTTCTCAATGCCCCAATCCTTTCCCACGCCGGAGGCGTGCATGAGAGCCGCGGGCACAGCGGCCAACCAGATAGCTGCTCTGAAAAAACGCATAGATACTACCAAAGATAGCGCGAAGCTTCCTGGCGGCGGGCGTGGCTGTCGAGCACATGGACTACTCGGATCTTCTTGAGTTTGGCGGGAGAGAGTTGCCCGATCGGCACGTAAAGGATCGAGCGCCCGAGCCGGTAGGCAATGGTGCGGAAGATGGAGCGGGGGGGCCGCGCCGCCACATACACCACGTGGCGATGAATCGAGTAGTCGAGGGCGGCCAGCAAGAGCCTTTCTGGTTTGGTTTCAGCCAGCCAATAGTCTGGATCGCCCCAAACGTCCACCATGCGCTGTGGCGGCAACGTCATCAGGAACCCGCCGTACTCGGCGCGGCCGATACCCGGGCCCACCATGTGGGCGAACGGGTCGGTGGAATAGAATGCCATGTCGCTTTCGTTCTGGTGCTCGCCCAGCCAGGTTGTGAGATAGGTGTAGCGGTTCTCACGGTCTTCGTCGTAGATCACGACCAGGGCGCCGACCTCCCCGGAGATCTTGTCGAATTCACGGACGTAGATCTTGTTCTCGTACCAGTGGCGTATGGTCTCGCGAAGGTCGATTCCGTCGCGCACCGAAGTCGTGAAGGGCTCGGTGCGCACGCGCTCTTCCGACAGGATGCTCTTGGCCTTCTGTTTGAGTTCGCGGCCGTAGCTTTCGATCAGCAGGTCCTCGGGCGGGTAGGAGCAGATGGCGTTGCCGTCGATGTTGCGGGCCCATTCTCCAGGGTGGCGCTCTTTCGGGCGCGGCTTCAGGCTGGCCGGACGCAGCCGGCGCTTGGGATGCGGCAGACGGCGCCGCAGGCGCATCTTCTGGGTGTGGATCCAGACCTCCTCGCCGGACAGGCTCACGGGCTCCAGTTCGCTTTCGGCCTGCGGGGGCGGATACCGGCCTGCGAACGGGCAGCCACGGTGAGGTCGAACAGGCCGGCCACCAGTTGTCCGGAGGCTAAGGCGAGGTTACGCGTGTAGCGCGCCATCATCCGCCGCTGCCATGGCTCCAGCTTCTCGCCCGTGTTGTCGCGATACCGGCTTTCGGCTTCGCGCAGCAGATCCAGTTGCGCCCGCAGGCGGTCGATGAGTCTCTCATCGCTCATTGCGCCCCGGTAAGTCTCATACCGCCATTGCAAATACGGATACTCGGTAGTGATCTCAGCCAGGCAGTCCGGATGCGGGTTCAATAAGCTTGCCGGATGGAAGTGGCTGCGCGGCGGGGGTTCTTGCGGGACTTCCATGGCCTCCAGCAGTGCGTCGAGCAGATTCAGAGAGACAACCACCAGGACGCGCGCCTCGGGATCCGCGCCTTGGAGCGTCCAGGCAATTCCGGAGGCATGCGCCGTCACCGCTTCCGTGCGCGGCTGAGGGTGGACGCGATAGGCCTCGACGTAGCGCACCAAACCCACCGAACGCAACGCATACGGGTCCGGATAGTAGTCCGGAAGATGCGGGCGGGCGCCGCCTCCCGGTTCCAGGAACATCAGCCCGGCGCTGGTTTCCAGCGCCGTGCGGGCCGCCTCGGTAAATGGATCGGCGGGTTCCACCGGGATGTAGACGGCGGCGCCGGGATCGGCGGCCTCAGGACACACGATCACGGAGAACTGCGGCAGCCTGGCTAGCGCCTGGCGGTAAAGGTCCTCGAGGCTGGTGGGGAGTTCCAGGGCGACAACATCGGGGCGCAGCTCGAGGATTTTCTTGCGCACTTCGGCGGCGAACTCCATCCGTCCCGGCGCCACGGGGAAGTAGTGGAAGCGCCCCCGCTCCAAACTGCCGGCTGCGCCGGCTGACAAGTCATAATCTTGGGACATAGCGCAGCGCCTCTTCGCCGAGAGTCTCAATCACGGCGGTTCGCAGAGCGCTCGAGGTTCCACCGCCGCCGGCCTGCGCGGCGAGCTTCATGGCGTAACGCGCCAGGTTGATGCCGTCCCGCACCGTGTAACGCTCATCGGCTTGATGGGCCTGCTGGAGAAATTCGGTGACGTAGTTCAACACCCGCTCCTCGCCGAAGGGAAGATTCTCTTT
>CAYSBM010000445.1:0-3288 GCA_964429095.1 uncultured Solibacteraceae bacterium
GCGGCCAATAGATCGGGGCCTTGCGCCGGCTCTTGGAATAGCGCTTCAGGTGGTCATGGAAGAATCCCGCAGGCCTGCGGAAGTAATCCCGCAGGTCGGAGACACCGAGGATGTCGCAGGCTTCCTGTTCGATCTCGTGGGATTTGTCCTTCCAGAGCAGGTCGAATACCTCGCGCACGCGGCGGACGATGTCGTCCCGGTGCGGCCGGTCGCCGTTGAAACCGGGGTCGTCCACCAGGACGCCGTCCCAGGAGATACGGAGCGGATACTCTGAATCAGGGATGGTCGGGTTCTTGACCGAGCCGTCCGGCGGCAGGGTGTTCGCGTTCGGTCGGGCGCGGAGCCACTCCTCGCTGACGATGCGGTTCGGTTCGGCGGGCAGGCCGTCCGGGCCGACCAGCATCCCCGGCGGGCAGACCGGCAACGGGTCGAAGGGGTCGGGGAGTTTCGGCGCAAGCGATTGGTCGATGGCGATGCGGACGTCCCAGCGGCCAACGCAAACGCCAACGCAATAAGACATCAATTCAAACGCAGCCTTTGTGCAGTCGCCTCCTGTTACAGAAGTCGGAGATTCCGAATCTTCCTCAAAGTCGTCTCGGTCTTCCTCCCCGTCTGAATCCTCCGCGTTTTCCACAGAAAGTGCCGTTAAGGACGTCGAGTCCACAACATAGAGTCGATCCATCGTTTCATCACAAGTCATCTGACACGTCGCAACAGTTTGGGCGACCTCAAACGAGAGACGCGCGATCCTGTCTGCGATCCCAGCGATTGACGAAGCCAATATGACCGAAATGAAGCAGGAATTGGCCTCGTTTAGGCGTGCTTCTCGGCGAAGAGCGTGGATGGCTTCAAGAACATCGTTAACAAGCTTCTCTGGCGCGTCAGCGTATTGCCATGGTAGGCGTTTTAGAATCCCTGTGTTGAACTCATAGGCATTTGCCTGAATATGAATCAACGACCGGATGAGACGGGAATTTAACCACCCTATTATGTAGGCGGGGAGAACCTTTGACTCGCTTAGGACAGCGGGACCTTTTGTGCCAATAATACATCCAGCAGGCAGCGCTCTAATACTGAAGCCTTTCGCACTTCTTTTTGAGTAGGTGCCGCCAGCCCGCCTGTAGTATTCTGATGCCTGCCTGCTTTGTGCCACTTGGCCATTAACTTTGCGGTTTTCCTCTGCCAGTTCTTTCCCGTAAGTATCCCATCGAACAAGTAAAGGAAGATCGGAGTAATAGCGCGCGAACTCGCCACCTTTGGCCAAAGGCTCCCAGATTTTATTTGAGCCAATGCAGATAGGGGGCACCTCCCATCTAAGGCGGAGAAAACGATAATCATCAAAAGTTCTAAGGCCTTCTCGTGCTGTCCCGATGTTTGGTTCGAAAACATTCTTATTGCGCAGCAGTGCATGAATGCGCGGAGATACCGAATAGAGAATCTTTGCGGCTGGCAGCGATTTGATGTTTGTTCTATCTACGACATATGTGTCGGCTGACCTTGGATCATTGATCAAAGCAGACTTTTCGACCGTGTCTCTTCGGTTGAATGCTACAAATGTTGGAGATGCATGTCCCGATAGCACAAATGCACATGCCTCGACGAATGCGTCATCCATCACTCCCAAACCAAGGTCCAGCAGCACTTGTAGGTACTCTACAACCTCATTGGTTCGCCAGCGAACCAGCTTCTTGGTGGTGAGAAAAGCTCTGGATGTGATTGCACCAACAGACCCAAGGGGCGCTAATGTGCGGCCTCTTGTTACGCTACATGCGTATAGGTCTACATAGGTATCCGAGTATGCATTCTTGAAGTAGCCAAACACGCTCTTTGGAGATAGTCCAAACGGTGGATTCATCAGCACCGTGTCGTAACGCTTGCGGCAGAGGTCGATGAAAGCGAACCCACGGGCCGCATCCTCCGCGAACAGTCTGCGGCGGACCGCCTGACCGTTTTCCGCCTGTTCGGCATAGTCCTTCAGGGCATCCAGGATGCGGTCTTCCGCCTGATCCCAAAACCGCTCATCGGTGACCCCTTTCACATCGAAGCGCAGTTCCTGCTGTTTCGGCCGGGGGGCGTCCATGGTGGGAAAAAGAAGCTGCTGTTCCGGTTTCGGACCTTCCCGCCACTGCTTTCCCGCAGCAGCCACGGCGTCCTTGATTTCTTCTTCGATCTTCAGGAGCGAGCCCGCCTCGCCCGCGAGTTTCATCTTCTCGAACACCTCGTCCACGATCTGCCCCAGCACCCGGGGCTTGAGGCTGGCGGTGAACTCGCGGCGCATGTCTTCTTCGCCGGGCATCGGCTCGGCGGTGACGATGTTCGATTTGGCGATGCGCGGCCGTTCCGGGGCTTTCAGGCCTAGATTTTTCCAGGTCTTCTGCGCCCTCAGCCAGAGGGCGAGCGCGGCGATCTGCACCGCCCGCGGGTCGATGTCGATGCCGTGCAGGTTGTACTCGACGATCATCTTCGGAACCTGCCGTCGCAGGTCGTCGAGGGTCTCGAAGTCTTCCCTGATCGTCCGGCCCGTGGCTTCCGATTTCGGGCTGTCGGGATCGCCCCAGGCTTCTTCGTAAATCCGTTCCAACAGGTCGAATGCGTACAGCAGGAAGTGGCCCGACCCACAGGCAGGGTCGAGAACACGCAGGTCGCGCGGGTCTTTCTTCGGTCGGTGCTCGATGTATACCGGGCGCTTAAACAGTTCCTCTTGGGAAAGGTCGGTTTCGTCATCTTTACCGGCAGGAGCCTTTTCACCCGGACCGAGGAAAACCTCGTTCGGACGCCGCACAAGATAGCGGCACTCCTCCCTGAGAGCGGTCGAGCCTTTGCGCATCTCATACCAAATGCGCCCGAGGGTGTTGTCGGTGAGGAATTCGACCACGTACCGCGGGGTGAAGAACTGGTTGCGGACGGCCAGCTCACGGCTGTTCCTCGGGGCTTGAGAAGCCTCCCGCATGGCTTTGCGTTCTTCGGGCGGGTTGAAATATTGGTAGACCCAGCCGATGGTCTCGTCCTCGGTCCAGAGGTGCGTCAGTTCCGTCGTGTTGAGCTCGGCGAGGACGTCTTCCATGCAGCGCTCCGAAGGGAACACCGCCGACTGGGGCGTCATCCGGTCGAACAAAACGCCCAGGTCGAGGGCGAGCTCGTCGAAGAGGCACTCCAGAAATACCCGATAGGTGTCGTAACGCCCGCCGAGCGCGCCGCCGGAGATGCGTTCGAACATCTGGAAACCGGCCGAGGTCGTTCCTTTGCGGACGCATTCGACGACCAGCCCCCGCTCCTCGCACAGACGCA
>CAYSBM010000446.1:0-3282 GCA_964429095.1 uncultured Solibacteraceae bacterium
TTGAAGTCGGTTTCCGTATGGGGCACCCGGCAGATCCGCAAGCCGGGCTACCTGCCGGTGGAGGGCACGCCTCCGCCGCACCTGAACTATGACCTGTGGCTGGGGCCCAGTCCGTATCATCCTTACAATCCAGGCTATTTCTCCGGCTCGGCCGGCGCGAATTGCCTGCAATGGAACATGTACTGGGATTTTGGCGTGGGCCAGATCGGCGACATGGGCGCACACACCATGGATATCGCCTGGAATGTGATCGACGCCGGGCTGCCGGTATCGGCGGAAGCCGACATGGCGGTGAGTGAGAAGTTCAACCCGGAGGTTACGCCGGTCGAACTCAAGGCCACCTTCGAGCATCCGGCCAACTCCTGGCGAGGGCCGATCCAAGTAGTGTGGTATCAGGGTGGTCCGATGCCGGCTTCGCCGCACGCGGGCATCGACTTGAAGAAGGTCGGGCACGCGGCCATGTTCGAGGGCACCAAAGGCGTCCTGATAGCTCACTTCGAATCCCGCATCCTGCTGCCCTCGGTCAACGGCGGCGACATGACCTATTACAAGCCGCGTCCGGCCTCGCAATTACTGCCGCCGCTCGGCTGGAAGACGCCGCCCATGCCTGTAGCGCCCGGCGGCCGGCCGGCCCGGGAATCCATCTTCCAGTGGGAATGGATCAACGCCTGCAAAGGAGATCTGAAAACCTCTTGCGATTTCGTGTATGGCGGCGATCTGATCGAGCAAATGCTGCTTGGGCTGGTCGCCTACCGCGTGGGCCGGAAGATTGAATATGACGGCGCGGCGGGGCGCGTGACCAATATTGCGGAGGCCAATCAGTTCCTGCGCCGCAAGTACCGGCCGGGATGGACGTTAAACGGCTGAGCGGCAGCGGTTCACAGCACCAGATCCACCACGGCTTCGATGTGGTAGGTCTGGGGGAAAAGGTCGGCCATTGTCAGACGCTCGATCTGATAGCCAGCCGCCAGCAGGCTGCTAAGATCCCGTGCCAGCGTGGCGGGATCGCAGCTTACGATCACCAGCCGCGGCGGCCTCAGCCGCAATAGACCGTTGACGACGCGCTTGCCCACGCCGGCTCGCGGCGGGTCGGCCACCACCTGGTCCGGCCGGGCGGAGAAGGATTCCAGAAAGGCGGCGACGGCGGCGTGTTCGGCGCGGACCGGAAGTCCTGCGCGCCGCGCATTGTAAAGCAGGTCTCCGTGGGCGCTGCGCCCGCCCTCCACCGCAATAACCTGATCGAATCGTTCGGCCAGCGGCAGGCTGAACAGGCCTGCCCCGGCGTAAAGGTCCAGAGCCAGGCGCCCGGGAGCTACTTCGGCGACGCGCTCAACCAGCGGTTCCAGAAGATGCCGGTTCACCTGAAAAAACGACCCCCGGCTGACGCGATAAGCGTGCGGTCCCACCTGATAATCGATGGCCGCCGGCGATCCCGGCCCTTGAAGATCCCGCTCATTGGTGAACAACTCCAGCGATTCGATCCGGCGGGCGAAACGCCGTCCGGCGATGTTTTCGCGCAACGCGCGGTTGAGCCGTGGCGAAGCGATCGGGCACTGTTCAACGGGACATATGCGGTGGGATCCTGCCTCCCGGTAGCCGGCGCGCGGACCTTCTACATGCAGTTGGATGCGGTTGCGGTATCCGTAGGGTTCGGCGGAGATGCTATCGATCCGGACGGGCGCTTCAATCTTGCCCACGCGGCCGAAGGTCTCGCGCAGGATCTCGATCTTGCCGGCCAACTGAATTTCATAGCCGACGTGTTGATAATGGCATCCGCCGCAGCGTCCAAAGTACGGGCAGGGCGGAATCACGCGTCCCGGCGTGGCGGAGATAATTTCCACCGGCACCGCGCGAAGCAAGCCGCGTGCCCGGCTGATAAGGCGCGCGCGGATGGTTTCACCCGGCAGCACGTAAGGAACCAGAACGATCTGGCCATCCAGGCGGGCCAGAGCCGCGCCGCCGTAGACCCACTTTTCGATCCGCAACTCAACCTGGCCGCCGTCCGTGTTGTTTGTTTCCCGTACAGCCATAACGTAGGATGAAATTTCACCCTTTCTTAGCATGAAAACACGAGTCTTCTCCGGCGTCCAACCTTCGGGCGACCTTCATATCGGCAACTATCTTGGCGCACTGAAAAATTGGGCCAAGATTCAGTACGACTACGAGAGCATCTTCTGCATCGTCGATCTGCACGCCATCACGGTCTATCAGGATCCGGCAAGCCTGCGCGCCAAGATCCGCGAGACGGCGGCGCTGTTTCTGGCTGCCGGCATCGATCCGCAACATTCCACGGTTATGGTGCAATCCTCGGTGCCCGAACACGCCGAGCTGGCCTGGATGCTCACCTGCGTCACGCCGGTGGGATGGCTGCAACGCATGACGCAATTCAAGGCCAAGTCCGAGACGCAGGAAACCGTGGGCGACGGCCTGTTGCAGTACCCGGTTCTGATGGCCGCCGACATCCTGCTTTACCAGGCGTCAATCGTGCCGGTGGGAGACGATCAGTCGCAGCACCTGGAACTCACCCGGGACATCGCGCAGCGTTTCAATTCCCTTTACGGAGAAACCTTCGTCATGCCTGAAACGCACCTGCCAGCGGTCGGGGCCCGCATTATGGGGCTGGATGATCCGGAAACGAAGATGAGCAAATCCGCTTCCGGCAGTGGGCACGCCATAGCGCTGCTGGATCCACCGGATACGATCCGCAAGAAGATCATGCGCGCCACCACGGACTCCCAGCCGGCGGTGGATTTCGCCCGCCTGGGCGCCGGCGTGAGGAACCTGCTTGGCATCTTCCAAGCCTTCAGCGAATGGCCCGAGGAGCAAATGCGGAACCATTTCGAAGGTATGCGCTACGGTGAGCTAAAAAAGCAGGTGGCCCAGGTGGTGATTGAGAAGCTCGCCCCCTTGCAGCAGCGCTACCGCGAGATCGGCGAAGAGGCGGGTTACATCGACGGGGTTCTCCAGCAAGGCGCTGCGCGCGTGGCGCCCATTGCCCGGTCCACAGTGGACTTGGTCAAGCAACGCATGGGTCTGTACACCCACTCCTGATGGACCAGCATCCGGCCAATCTCCGGGCTTACCTGCGGCTGGTCCGCACGAACCGGAATTTCCGTTTGTTGTGGCTGGCGCAGATCGTCAGCGAGATCGGCGACTGGCTCTACTCGGTGGCCATTTACAGCCTGCTGTTTGAGTTGACCGGAAGCGCGCGCGCGGTGGCCACGGCTTTGGTCTTGCAGGTGCTTCCGCAGTTCTTCATTGGGCCGACAGCCGGAGTGGTCA
>CAYSBM010000447.1:0-3276 GCA_964429095.1 uncultured Solibacteraceae bacterium
TGTGCGAGGAGCGGGGGCTGGTCGTCGAATGCGTCCGCAAAGGAACGACTTCGGCTGGTTTCCAGATGTTCGAGCGCATCTCCGGCGGCGCGCTCGGCGGGCGCTACGACACCTACCGCGTTTTCCTGGAGTGCCTTTTCGACGAACTCGCCCTCGACTTGGGCGTTTTATTCGACCGGATGACGCCCCAGTCGGCGGTGTTCCCCTCGGAGCGCTGCATGGAAGACGTCCTCGCCGAGCTCAACACGACGGAACTGACGCACCTCTGGACCGAGGACGAGACCATCGGCTGGGTCTACCAATATTTCAACCCGCCCGAAGAACGCAAAGCCATGCGGGATGCCTCCCAGGCCCCGCGCAACAGCCGGGAATTGGCGGTCCGCAATCAGTTCTTCACGCCGCGTTACGTCGTCGAGTTCCTCACGGACAACACCCTCGGGCGCATCTGGTATGAGATGCGTAAAGGCGATACGGAGCTCAAGGAAGAATGCCGCTATCTCGTGCGGAGACCGAACGAGGTCTTCCTCGGGCCCGGTGAAAAGGCTCCCGCCGGTAAGGATGACGAAACCGGCCTTGACCGGGAGGAACTGCTCAAGAGGCCGGTATACATAGAGCACCGACCCAAGAAGGACCCGCGAGACCTGCGTATCCTGGACCCAGCCTGCGGGTCGGGCCACTTTCTTCTGTACACTTTCGACCTGCTCGAACGCATCTATGAGGAAGCCTGGGAGGAGGCGGAGCAGCCGAAGTCTGAAATCAGAGGAAAGAGCCTGCGGGAAGAGTTTGAAACCATTGACGAACTCCGTCGTGCCGTCCCGAAGATGATCGTCGAGCACAATCTCCACGGCATCGACATCGACCCGCGCGCGGTGCAGATCGCGGCGCTTGCCCTCTGGTTGCGCGCGCAAAAGACCTGGAAGAGCTTGGGTCTTAAAGCCCCCGAGCGACCGCAGATCGCCCGATCCAATATTGTCACCGCCGAACCGATGCCAGGCGAGGCGGACATGAAGGACGAGTTCGCCGCCGGCCTCAAGCCGCGCGTTCTTGGGCAGATCGTGGACGTGGTCTTCGAGAAAATGAAACTCGCCGGCGAGGCGGGCTCGCTCCTCAAGATCGAGGAAGAAATCAAGGACGCGGTCGCCGAGGCCCGTAAGCAATGGCTCGAAGGGCCGAAGATGGAACAGGGACTGCTGTTCCCTGACTTCGAAACCCCACAGGCCCAACAATTGGAGATGAAGTTCGATGTCAGCGGCATCACCGACGAAGGCTTTTGGGAGCAGGCCGAGGACCGCATCCTGGATGCCTTGAGGGAGTATGCCGAACAGGCGGAAAACGGACATGCGGGCCGGCGCAGACTGTTCGCGGAGGATGCGGCCCGAGGATTTGCTTTCATCGACCTCTGCCGTAAGCGCTACGACGCGGTAATGATGAATCCACCGTTTGGCGAGTTCTCTACACCTACAAAGCCCTACTCGCGAATAGCCTTCCCCAACACATACAACGACATCTTTGGGGCTTTCACCGAACGGTTCTTCTGGCTACTCCAATCAGGAGGGATTCTGGGGGCAATCACGAGTCGGGCGGGCTTCTTCTTGACGAGTTTCAGCCGCTGGCGCCAGGAGTTCCTTCTGCAACACGCGGCACTCAGATGTCTTGCCGATCTTGGAATGGGCGTCATGGACGACGCGATGGTGGAGGCTGCCGCGTATTGCCTTGCGCGAAAGCGGACATCAGGCCCTTTGCCATGTGTACGGATTCTTCGTGAGGTAGACAAGGGGCAAGCGCTCAGAATCTGCATTGATGACTTATGCCGCCAAGTGTCGAATCCAACCGTGTACCTTTCCCATCAATCGGACTTTCGGGCTTTGGCTGGCTCTCCATTCGTTTATTGGATCACTTCACCAATCCTGAGACGTCTCGCCGAGATGCCGCCGATTTCGCCAGAAGTGATAGATGTTAAGCAGGGCCTTGCTACCGCAGATGATCCTCGTTTTGCGCGAGCGCTTTGGGAAGTTCCATCTCAGGAGCTTCGCATGGAACCCAAAGGTAACGGCCAATGGGTCCCGTACGTCAAGGGCGGGAGCTCCCAGCCTTGGTTCTCTCCGATTACGCTTGTCGTGAACTGGGGCAGCAACGCGGCAGAGCTATACAACAACCGTAACGCTCGCGGCGAGATCCGCTCAAATATATGGATGCTGCGAGATGGGATCGCGAACTACTTCTTCCGTCCAGGATTTAGTTGGACGCGGCGGGCGGTGCGTTTCATTCCGTATATTATCCCGGCCGGTTGCATGCCGTCGGCAAGCAGATACATGGCATATCCATCAGCCCATTTCGAGTTCTCTGCCATCGGCATCACGGCTTCTAACGTTGCAACGGCGTACCTTCGCTTCTTTGGTGAGCGCTTCCTTCACCCCAACTACATGGTTGAGGTCGTCAAGACCCTGCCCTACGCCGCCCCCAATCCGGATTTACTTTCGAGGATCGAGGCTCACGTAACCGCAGAGGTCGACAAAAGGCGCTCTGCATACGTGTGGCACGAGCCCTTCCAGGAGTTTTGTCAGCCAGCGGCGATAAAGACAATCCCTCACAATGAGGATGCGTTGCGTTTCGACTATCGAACCCTCCTCGGAGGCAGTCTTGATGAAGCGGTCGCCGCTACGTATGGGTTCGACCGGAAGGCTATGCAAGTCCTTGAGCAAGATCTGATGGAGGCGCTTGAGGCATTAGCCCTGGCGGGATGCACAGATCAGGAACAAGAGCCTGAGAACGACAAGGACGCGGAGACTGAGGTAGCGACTGACGAGGCTTTGGCGGAGGACCAACAGAATCAGAACCGTGAGCTCCTGTCCTACGCAGTGGGTACCGCGATAGGCCGCTGGGATGTCCGTATCGCCGTCGATCCGTCACTCGCCCCCAAACTACCCGACCCCTTCGATCCGTTGCCGGTCTGCCCGCCCGGGATGTTGGTTGGTCCGGACGGTCTGCCCGCCGAAGCGAACCGTATCGTCAGTGAAGAGTGGCTCCGCGCAAGAGCAGAAGGCAGAATGCAGTATGAAGAGGGCAGGTGGACGATGCCTGAAGACGACAATTCACTGCCTGCCGCCCGCTGCCTACTGTCCACTGACGCTGATTATCCGCTCCGCATCTCCTGGGACGGCATCCTGGTGGATGATCCCGGTTTCAACGGAACTCATCCGCATCGGGACGACATCGTCCGACGCGTGCGCGAGGTATTCGACCTGCTCTGGAAGGACAAATCCCACGAGATCGAGC
>CAYSBM010000448.1:0-3269 GCA_964429095.1 uncultured Solibacteraceae bacterium
TGTCCTGGTCCAAGAAGCAGCGCAAACCTTCCGACATCGTGCAGCCCAATGAAATGGTGGAAGCCGTCGTGCTCTCGGTGAACGCTTCCGACCGCCGCATCGGCCTGGGCCTCAAGCAGGCTCTGGGCGATCCCTGGCAGGAAGCCGCCAACAAGTATGCGCCGGGCACGGTAGTAGAAGGACCTGTGTCGAGCCTCACCAAGTTTGGCGCTTTCGTCGAACTGGAAGAAGGCATTGAAGGAATGATCCACATTTCCGACATAACCCACGAAAGGCGCCTGGAACATCCGAAGGACGTGCTGAAGGAGAACCAGCGTGTGCGCGCCGTCGTAGTGGAACTGGATCGTGAGCGGCGCCGCATCCGCCTGAGCATGAAGCAGCTTGAGCCCACTACCGCTGATGAGTACATCGCCGAACACAAGGTCGGCGATGTCGTCACCGGCCGCCTGGTGGATGTTTCAGCCGATGGCGCCAAGGTGGAGCTAGGTGAGGGCGTATATGGCTTTTGCCGCATGCCGAAGCCGGACCAGGCCGGCGCCGGCATGGGTGCGGCGCAGCCCGCCTCGGATATCAGCACCTTGTCCAGAATGCTTGCAGCCCGTTGGAAACAGGGAGCTTCTCCGGTTACTGAGTCCCTGGAAGCCCCCCGCGCAGGCCAGATCCGGTCACTTCGCATCACCGGTATAGATCCGGCGCAGAAGAAGATCGAGCTCGAGCTGGCGAACTGAATTTTTCTTTTTCCAGTTTGGGTTTGGGGGCGTGACCTTGGAGCGCGCCGTGCGTCTAACGTTTCAGGTTCCCATGCCGCCAAGTCCGACGGCTGTCGCCGAAGTGGAATCGGCTTCCGAAATGAGCGAGGACGCTCTGATCCGCCTGGCCCAGCAAGGCGATCAGGAAGCGTTTGAACGGCTCGTGCGCGCCCACGATCAATGCGTCCTGCGCTTAGCCTACAACCTGTTGCGCTCTACCGAGGATGCTTACGACGTCTACCAGGAGACTTTTCTCCGGGTTTACCGCAACCTCCCAGGCTTCCGCTTCGATTGCGGTTTCCGCACCTGGGTGTACCGTATCGCCACCAACCTTTGCCTGGACCAACTCCGGCGGCGCCGCCTCCGCAAGGAAGATTCCTTTCTGCCGGAGACCGGACAAGGCCCCCGCAGCCCGTTAGACGGCGCCGGGGAGCGGCGTGCCGCGTGGGACCCGGAGCGGGCCCTGCTCAACCGTGAATTGCGGGAGCGAATCGGCGCGGTGTTGGATTCCTTGACCCCTCGAGAACGCACGGTTTTTGAGTTACGGCACTTTCACGGCATGAGGCTGCGAGCCATCGGCGGCATTTTGGGGGCCAGCGAAGAAGCGGCCAAGAATTGCCTTTTCCGCGCCACTCAGAAGATGCGCATGGCTCTGGGAGATTGGTTATGAATTGCGATTCAATTCGCGACCGGTTCATCTTGTTGCTTTATGGCGAGCTAAGCTTCGATGAGGAGGAACTCGTTGAACGGCATCTGGAGTCGTGCGAGGCTTGCCGCGCCGAGCTGGAGCTGCGGCGCAAACTCGGGCGACTGGTCGCTTGCGAGGCTCTTGAGCCGCCGGAAGAGCTCCTGTTGCGCTGCCGGCGCGGCCTGCGTGCGAATGTCGCGGCGGCCCCCGAGCGTTCTGCGGCCCTTTCCGGATGGGTGATGCGAGCCGCCGGAGCGTTCCGTCGCTTGCGGGCGTTGGCCTCATGGGCGGTCCTAAAGCCCGCCGGAGCCTTGGCGCTGGTGATGCTGGGCTTTTTCTCCGCCCGGCTTGCTTTTCCTCCGGCCGTTCGTGCGCCCGCCGAACCCATCGCTACTCGCGTTCGCTACATCCAATCCGCGCCGGGTGCGCGCGTCCGCATGTTGGTGGATGAAACAAGGCAGAGAGTCATCTCCGGTAGCCTGGACGACCAGCGCATCCTGCGCGCCCTGCTTGCTGCCGCCCGCGATCCCGAAGACGCAGGCTTGCGGGCCGAATCCGTGGACCTCCTCAAGTCGCGCGCCGGCTCACGCGAAGTGCGCGGCGCCCTCCTCCAGGTCTTGCGCCGTGATCCCAATCCCGGTGTCCGCCTGCGCGCTCTAGAAGCTCTACGGCCTTATTCGTCGGAGCCCGACAGCCGTCTCGCGTTGGTTGACGCTTTGCTGGCCGACGACAACCCCGGCATCCGCACTCAGGCGGCCGACTTGCTGGCCCAACATAAGGATATTTCTGTTGTGCCCGCTTTCCAATCTTCTTTGGAGAGGGAGCGCAACAGCGATGTGCGCTTCCGCCTGCTCAGCGCTTTGCGCGAAATGAACGCCTCCACCGAAACCTTCTGAGGCTGCTGCGGCGGGTGACATTCCGCCTGCTTTGGCGTCTAAATGTGTGGCGGCGGTTGGCCCCCCTAAGCCCGCCGCAGCCAATGGATCATAGGAGATGGAACCATGACGCTTCCAGTTTTTCGTTCCCGCCTGAAATTCTCTTTGGCGCTGGCAGGCTGCATATTCTCTTGGCCCGCCGCCGCCCAACCGCCGGCGCCGCCTCTGGCGGCCGAACCGCCGGCCTTGTTCGCCTTCAATGAACCTGAGGAGAAGATGTTGCTCAGATTCTCTTCCGGAGGCAGCTACCTGGGTGTCGGCGTGGCTGAAATCGGCGCCGAGCGCTCCAAGGCGCTGAAATTGCCTGAAGAGCGCGGTGTGGAAATCACACGCATTGCCCCGGATAGTCCCGCCGCCAAGGCCGGTTTGAAAGTCGGCGACGTGGTGCTCGACTACAACGGCCAGCGGGTCGAAGGCACCGAACAATTCATGCGCATGGTGCGCGAAACGCCGGCTGGGCGCACCGTCAAATTGCTGATTAGCCGCGACGGTGCTCCCCAGACTGTAACAGCGACGATCGGCAAGCGCCCCGCGATGAAGTGGACAGGTGTGGGCGTGGACGACGAAGCCATGCGGCAGGCACTCGAGAAGATGCGCGATCTGCGCATCCACATTCCGGATACTCCACGGCCGCTCCTGTCCTGGCGCACCCCCGTGTTGGGGATCGAGGGCGAAGCGCTGGAAGGCCAGCTTGCGGCCTATTTTGGAGTCTCCAGCGGCGTCCTGGTCCGCTCGGTCCTAAAGGGCACGCCGGCCGAGAAAGCCGGACTGAAGGCCGGCGATGTGATTCTCAAAGTAGGCGACACCAAGGTCCCGCCGCCGCGCGAGATCTCCACGGCCACTCGCGCCCTCGCTCCGAAGAAGACCGTTCCGCTGCTGGTCCGCCGCAACCAGCAG
>CAYSBM010000449.1:0-3263 GCA_964429095.1 uncultured Solibacteraceae bacterium
CTCTTCCCGTAAAGACACACCGTTGCCCGGCCTGCCTCGAGCCGGATCCGCCGGAGCGCAATAGCGGCAGCAGGCTGCGGCCCACCATTGATTCCGGAATCCGTACCCCGGCGGCTTCCAAAAATGTGGGAGCAAAGTCGGCGAAACTCACCAGTTCGTCCGCCTTGCGCCCGCCCCTGGCTTCCGCCTTCCACATCACCGCCAGCGGCATGTGTATGCCGTAGTCGTACATAGTCGCTTTGGCGCCGGGAAACGACATGCCATTGTCGGAGGTCACCACCACAAGCGTGTTCTCCAGTTCGCCGGCCTTATTGAGCAAGTCCAGCATAAGGCGGAGATGGCAGTCAAAGTGCTCAATTTCGAGATAGTAGTCCAGAATGTCGCTACGCACCTCCGCCGTGTCCGGCAAAAACGGCGGCACGGCCACGTCCTCCAGCCTCTTGCCGGATTTCAGCCCGGAGCCTTTCTGATACGCCCGGTGCGGCTCCGTGCAGCCGAACCAAAAGCAGAATGGCCGGTCTTTGGGGCGCGCGGCGAGAAACTCCTGGAAATTCGCCGCATAGTCATTGACGTTGATGTAAGGGAGGGGCTGCTCCAGCTTACGCCGGTCATAATTGGGTCCCGCAGGGTTGCGGCTCCAGCCCGCCTCTTTAAAGTTACAGGGCCCCGCGCCCTTTCCCGTCAGTCCCACGAAATAGCCGTTTTGTTCGAGCAGGTCTGGATAGACAGCGAATTTCCGGGGGAAATAGCTGGCATGGGTGCCCGCCTCTTCAAGCTGCCATGGAAAGCGTCCCGTGAGGATTCCTGCCCGCGAAGGCGCGCAGCCCGGGGAAAGGCTGTACGCTTGACGAAATAGCACTCCCCCATCCGCCACGCTGTCAAAAGCCGGGGTCTTAACCACCCTGTCACCCGTGGCGCCGGTATGCACGTGCGACTGATCGTCGGAAATCGCCAACAGGATATTGGGCCGCCTTGCTTTGGCCGCCCGCAGGATCGCGGGCGCACCGGCCCCGGCCGCCAGAAACTCCCGGCGGGTTTTCTTGCGTATGGATTCAAAGCTCATAGGATCTTTGCTCCTGACCGGAGCGCAAACTCGCGCCTCCTGGCAGATGTTATACTGTAATACTAGCTCTGCACAAGGAAAGGAAACGCTTTACCCCATGAAGGAAGGGATTCATCCTCCATACCAGGAAGTCAACGTCATCTGCGCCTGCGGCCACTCTTTCCGCACCCGGTCGACGCACAAGGGCGACATCCGCGTGGAAATCTGCTCGAACTGCCATCCCTTCTTCACGGGGCGCCAGAAATTGGTTGACACCGAAGGCCGCGTGGACCGTTTCCAGAAGAAGTACAAGCGGGGCAAACTTAACCTCGGCGGATCCAACGCCACCTCAACCGCTCAACCCACCGCATAGGTGAGCGGCCGCTCACCAGCGTTGCGGCGGGTCCGTCTTGCGTCGCTTTAGGTCGCGTTCAGCGCGCATCTTCTCATATTCGACCCGCTGAGGCTCGGATAACATTAAACGGATCTTGGAAACCTGCTCTTCCTGGATGGCGTTGATCTCCGGCCGGTGCCTGGCTCGGAACTCCTTGTACTTGAGCCGCGTGCCATCCAAAATAGCGTTCAATTGCTGGACCTGATCCTCGGTGAGCCGCAAACGAGTACGCATCTCTTCCACGTACTTGTGCCGGTACTCGTCCGGATCGCGCGCCACGGCTCTGGCGTTCACCGTCTGGGTGCTGTAGAGATAGTGCAGGAAAAAGCCCACTATCCCGCCACTCAAGAACACGCCCAGGATGTAGGCCGCCAAGACCAGCTTGGAACGCTTCATGGCTGGATTTCCTCGAAATCCCCGTCATCTTTGGCCAATTCAGCGTAAGCCAACTGTTCCGGCGTGGCATCATTTGCCAGCACGTCTATGTATGAGGTGGTAGCGAAGACCGGTGTAGGCGACGCCGGCCGCAGCAGGAACAAGGTAAGCAACAGGCAAGTGGCCGCTGCCGCTGTGATAAAGCTCTGCGCAAGATGCCGCACCGACACAGCTACCGAGCGCCGGGCCTCAATGCGCCGCCAAACGCCCGGCATGAAGCCGGCCCCCGGTTCGGGGTCGGGAATCGCTTCCCGGTAAGCCGCAAACAGGCCGTCCAGTTCCGCCTGAAAGGCTTCCGGCGCGCCGTGATTGTCCGCATGACCCATAACACACTTCCCTACTCATTGTCCGGTCGGCGCACGGTTTCTCCGCTGGCCATGTAAGCCTTCAGCACACGCTGCCGGGCCCGGAACAACCTGACCTTCAAGGCATTCTCGTTGACGCCGTAAATTTTTTCAAGCTCCTTCAACGATAATCCTTCCACTTCTTTCAAGGTCAACAATATTCTGTCTTCCTCGGAAACTTGCCCGAGCAAGGCCTTCACCAGCTCCCGCAGGCGGTTTCGTCTCTCCTGCTCCTCATAGCGGCGGCTGCCTTCCGCCGCATCGGCCATCAGGACCTGCTTCTCGCTCAGGTCCCCCAGCCTCGACTCACCCCTGCGGCGCTGCCGCCGCAGATAATCATATGCCGCATTCACCGTCAGCCGGTATAACCACGGCTCGAAAACGTCCGGCGAACGCAATTGATCGAGCGAAAAATACAGCCGGACGAAGACCTCCTGTCCCACATCTTCCACGTCCTCGGCACGGGAAATAAGCCTGGCGATCGTGCCCAGTATGCGCTTGCGGTAAGCCAGAACGATCTGGTTGAAGGCCGCATCATCGCCTCCTCGCGCCCGCTCGATCAGTTCAAAGTCAACCAGCATGCCGCGTACCTGCGGCCGCCACTTGTCGAGCCCAACAGGGCCAACTGAAATGGCGCTTCGCCAAACTCTTAGGTTACAAGCTTTTGGAACCCGGACCGGGCTCCCGGGTGGCGAGCTAGCCTGGCAGATGCCGCCGCAGGGGGCCGAAGAAGGTCCTGACGAAATCTATCGCCGCCGCCTCCGCAGAAGCTTCGTCCCCACGCACCGGCACAGTCACCCGCACCAGCGCCGTGTCCGTGCGGTTGTAGCGCAAAGCGTCAGCGACCAGGTAAATCCGCGCCTTGTATTCGCTGGCCACCACGCGGTTCCGGGTCTGGTACCAATACAGCACCAGGCTCCGCTCGTCGCCCCGGGAGACAAGGTAGCGGTTCACTTCGATCACGCCTTCTCCAGGAACCTCGATCTTCAAGCGCCCGGAAGCCGACGGCGCCCAACCCGACCCCGGCAGACAATTCTTCGGCGAGTGC
>CAYSBM010000450.1:0-3259 GCA_964429095.1 uncultured Solibacteraceae bacterium
GAGCTTCTCGCCCGGATGCTCGCGGTATAAGTGGTAGGCCACGCGGCGGCCGATCTGGTCAAACTCAATGCCGGCGCGGATGACGTTGGCGTTGGACAGATTCTCGTTCTTCGTAGTCGGCAGGTGCTCGGCTTCCAGCAGTTGAAGCTGCAACGGCACCGTCAAGCCATCCTCGGGCCGGCGATTGCGAAGGCGCACCAGGCACTCGCCGCCTTCGATCGTCGAGCGGCAGACCAAGGCCTGGAGCCCATAGAAATCCGTCAGCCCAGCCGCGTCGGCCTCGTCCGTCCACCGCAGCCAGAGTTCCTGAAGCCGCCGCTTCACCGCCGGGTCCGGGTGCTTGGCCTGCGGCTTGATGCCCGTGCCGACGGCGTTGCCGACGAAGCTTTCCACCGCGTTGCTCGCCCAGGCGTTGCGGCGCACCATGTCGCGCGAGCGCGCCCGCAGCGCATCGCCGCCGCCGGCCACCAGAGCATTGATGCCCTCGTTTGCCGGGTTCCAGCCCAACGTGCGGCGCGACGTGGCGGCGGCCTCGTAACCAGCCAGCGCACGCAGCGGCGGGCCAAGTGCCGCCCGCACAAGATTCCGCCAGTAGCCCATCAGAAACCTTTGGCCGTGTAGGCCCGGATCACGCGCGAGCGCGGCCGCGCCGGATCCGCCGCCGCCAGGGCGGCCTTCACCTCGGCGATCGCCTTCTTGAGCTCTTCGACGCTCCGGTACTCGACACTGCGGCCTTCAAACGACACGCGCAGCATGCCGCTGGCCAGCGCCGCCTCCAGCGCTTCGAGTTGAGTCTGCGAGTAGGCCATGTCAGTTCTGCATCCACTTCGAACGGACCGTCACTCGGCGTACGCGGCGCGGGTGCGGCGCGGCCGCTGATTCCGGTTGGGCGGCAGGCGCTGGCAGCAGCGCCTCGATCTCCCGCCAGTGCTTCTCCGTGAAGCGGTCGATGCCATAGATCGACGCGGCCGCGCGCGCATACACCCGGCAGTCGAGCGCCTCGTTGCGGCGGTTGGGCGCAACCACCCAGTGGCCCTTGACCAGGCTCTCGGCAGTCAACTGCCGGAAGTACTCTTCCTCGTAGCGCGGGAAGTGGCAGTAGCCCGCCGGAAATTGCTCGCCGCTTTCTTCTGTCGGCGGCACGAGGCGCAGCCGGCTATAGAGCTCCGACTTCGCTACGGGCGTGCCCAGCATCCACAGGCGCGTCCCGCGCCGCCGGCTTGCGTCCACCGGCGAGGCGCCCAGAATCAGCCGGTCCGTGCGCGCCGTGCCCTTGATGGCCACGGCGGTCTTCGGATGAGCGGCGCGCGCGCCGGCGGGGCCCCAGGAGGCTTGCGGATGCTGCCGGACCCAGTCATACGTGATGCGCGGGTTGAAGCCCGAATCGACGCACAGCACTCGGATCGGCAGCCGCAAGCCGCTCGAGTGCGGGAATTCCTCATCGAGCAGCGTATCGAGCTGCCGCCAGACATCGGCCTGCGCCGTGTCGCCCATCAGCACGCGGTAATCGACCGACCAGGATTCCTTGCCACGGCCCCAGGCCACCACTTCAACTTCAATGCGGTCCCGTTGGACGTCCGCGCCGGCGGTGAGGAACAGGCCGCCGCGCGGGACAGTACCGATCGGGTAATCCTCGCGCCGGTCGTAAAGCGGTTGCCAGTCGGGCGCGTCGCCGCGCTCCTGCCACGACTCGCCGAGCACCAGGTTGACGAACGACTTCAGCCGCTCGACATCTTTCTGCGCCTTCTCCCAGTCCTCGGCGGCGCGCTCCCACGAGTACCAGCCCACCGGGCTGTAGAGGCTCGACAGGTGATAGCCGCGCGTGCGCCCGTCGCCTTGCGCCTCGGGCCGCCACTCGCCGCGCGCGAGCATCGTGTTCTTCTGGTGGTTGAAGATCGCCTGCTCGCAGGCGATGCAGTGGTAAGCGGCCTTCAACGGCTCGCCCTTGGGCCAGCGCAGACGCTCGAACTTCAGCACCTGGAACTCGCCGCAGTGCGGGCACGGCACCCAGTAGCGCCGCTGGTCGCTCTCGGCATACGCGGCCTCGATCCGGCTCCAACCCGCAACGAGCGGCGTCGACACCATGAACACCTTGCGGCGCGAGAAGGTGCGCGTGCGCGCGAAGGCCAGGTTGATGGGATCGCCCTCGCCATCGACGTCGCCCGGATAAGCATCGATCTCATCCAGGAACAGATACCGCACGGCCATCGAGCGCAGCCCCACGGCGCTGTTCGCTCCGGTCATTACCAGCACGCCGCCGGGGAACTCCTTCGACAGAACCGTGTTGCCCGAGTCGCGCGAGCGCGGGCTCTTCACGAGTTCCCGCAGCACGTCGCTTTCCTCGATCAGCGGATCGATGCGCTGCTTCGAGTTGCGCTTGGCGAGCTCGACCGTGGGCTGCACCACCATCATCGGCCCGGGCGACTTGTGGATCACGTAGCCCACCCAGTTGTTTCCCAGTTCACTGCCCCCCAACTGTGAGCCCTTCATGAACACAACGCGCTCGACGGGCGACGACGGCGACAGAGAGTCCATGATCTCCCGCAGGTACGGGGTGCGGTCCGTGCGCCATGGGCCCGGCTCGGCCGCCGACTTGCCCGACAGCCGCCGGTAGCGGTCGGCCCACTCCGACACGGTCAGCACCGGATCCGGCCGGAGCCCGGCGTTGAACGCCGCGTTGTAGATCTCAGTCGCTGTATGCGCCGGCAAGGGCATCCAGGGCCATCCGAATCTCATCGCTCAGAATGCGATGCACCCGATCCACGTCGCTCTCGGCGGCGAGCGTCGCCGCCAAGCGGTCGGCGATGTTCAGCAGGTTGTCGCGGACCACGCGGCCACGCGTGAACGCCGCCACCTGCACCTCGTCGCGGCTGACCAGCTTCGCGGTCTTCTCTTCAAACTCGATCTTGGCCAGCCGCGCCAGGTAGCTTTCGCGGATGGCCCGCGCGCGGAAGTAATCGAGTCCGCCGGGGCCAGCCGCTTCTGCCGGCTCCCGCACCGCAGGCGGCGCCGGCCGCGCCCGGCGCTGACCGGGCCGCGTCTTCGCCGCCCATTCGGCATCGGCGCGATCGCTGTCGATCAAGCCGTCGGCGTTGGGCGTGATCCGCCCGGAATGGATCGCCTTTTGCACGGCCGCCAGGCTCACGCCGCGATGCTTGGCGTAGGCCCGCAGGCTCAGCAAGGGCATGGAACTTTTTCGCGCCCCGGCAGCAGATTCCGCTTGCTTCTACCGGCCGAGTGAAGCGATGAATGGAGTCGC
>CAYSBM010000451.1:0-3256 GCA_964429095.1 uncultured Solibacteraceae bacterium
CGCGTCATCCACGGTGGCGCCGATGTAACACAGCCGCCGCCCGGGCAGCAGTTCGCCAATGCGCAGCAAGCCGTCCGGCGCGGGCTTTGGGCGCGCGATATCGCCGTCGGCCACGATAGGATCGAAGCGCAGCCCGGCGGCATGCCGGTTGAGCGTCAGGCTGGCCTCCGCGCGCGGGCGCCCGGTGAAGATGGACAGATCATAGCGCTCGCTCAGGCGCTCCAGCAGACCGGGTTCCGGGATCCAGCGCTCGCGGTGGATCAGGCCTTCCGGTCCCAGGAAGATGGATTGGAAGTAATCCACGACTTGCTGGTACGACACTCCTTCGCCGAGGTCCAGGCAGAGCTTTTGCGCCAGAGCCCAGTCGTTGTTCCAGCCGCCCTGATTCTTGTATTCCTGAATTAGGCAGCCCGGCACCTCAAGGCCCGTAAAGTGCTTGACGGTCTGCGCAATGGCCTCGCGGTAGGACTCGCTCACGTCGACCAGCACGCCGTCCATGTCGAAGACCAGCGCTTGGCGGCCCATCACCAGATCTCCTTGAGCGCGTCGAGAAATTGCTGAGCCTGCTCGCGCGTGCCGGCGGTTACGCGAACGCATCCGGGAAGTTCGTAGCTACGGTCGCGGACGAGCACGCCCCTGTCTCTCAGTTTGTCCCGGATTTCGATGGCCCGCTCTCCCGCATGGAACAGCACGAAATTCGCCTGGCTGGGATAGTAGCGGATGCCCATGCGGCCAAAGCCTTCCATGATCATCCGGCGCGCGGCCAGGACCTCGTCCACGTACCGCCGCACGAATTCGGAATCGCGGACGGCGGCGCGCGCGGCCAGAGCCGCCAGCATGTTCACGCTATAGGGCGACTGGGCCTTATGGAGGTAGCCAACGTTGCGCGCCTGCGAAAAAACGCAGCCCACGCGCATGGCCGCCAAACCGTATACTTTCGAAAACGTGCGGCTGACGAACAGGTTGGGATAGCGCGCGATGAGAGGCAGCGCCGTGACGCCGCAAAACTCGAAGTAAGCTTCGTCAATCAGCACAGCGGCGCAAGATGCCTCGGTAAGAATCCGTTCTATGACGTCAAGAGAAACCCCCGTGCCCGTTGGGTTGTTGGGATTGGCAATGAGCAAGGCCCGGGTGCGCGGAGAGATGGCCGCGAGCAGTTCATCGATGGGAAATTCCAGGTCTCCGGGGCGGTAGTCAATCTCGCGAATTGCGGCTCCGGCGACCTCCAGGTAGAAGCGGTACATGGCGTAGGAGGGACGCAGCAGGATGACTTCGTCGCCCTGGTCTACGTAAGTATTGACCAGTATCTGGATGGCCTCGTCGGTGCCGTTGGCGAGCAGCATCTGCTCGTCGGCGACGCCGAAAAAAGCGGCCAGCTCTTTGCGCGCGTCCACATATTCGGGATAGATCGCCAGACGGTCTGCATTCAGCCAGTCTGTGAGGCACTGAATGACTTGCGGCGAGCAGCCCACGGTGTTCTCGTTGAAGTCCAGCCGCAGCTTGCCGGCCCGGCCGGCGGTAGGGGGCGAGTATGGCGCCATTTTGAGGACAGCGGTTCGCGGTGTCAGTTCAATCAAAGCGCACCTCCACGGAACGGGCGTGGGCCTCCAACCCCTCAACGCGGGCCAGCGTGGTGATGGACGGCGCCAGCGAAGCCAGCGAGGATGGCGTGAGCTCCTGAAATGAGATCACCTTCACAAAGTCGGCGGCCGAGAGCCCGCCGCGCAAGCGGGCGGCGCCGGAAGTGGGCAGCACATGGTTGGGACCGGAGGCGTAGTCGCCGGCCGCTTCCGGGCTGTAAGCGCCGATGAAAATGCCGCCGGCGTGGCGGATTTCGCCGAGCAGGGAGTCGTCCGGCAGGTTGAGATGCTCGGGAGCGATGCGGTTCACCAGTTCGGCGGCGCGCGCCAGTTCGTCCACCAACACGATGGCGCCGTGGCTATCGATGGAGGCGCGGGCCACGGCTGCCGTAGGCAGCGCCTCCAACTGGCGTTCGATCTCGGCGGCCACTTCGGCGGCTAAAGACCGCGAGGTGGTGATGAGGATGGCCGAAGCTTCGACGTCATGCTCGGCTTGCGCGAGCATATCGGCGGCCAGACACCGCGGGTTCCCTTCCGCCGCCCCGATCACCCCCTCGGTGGGACCGGCCACAAAATCGGTGCCCACCTCGCCGGCCAACAGCTTCTTGGCGGCGGCGACATAGATGTTGCCAGGGCCTACGATGCGGTCCACGCGCGGCACGCTCTCGGTGCCGAAAGCAAAGGCCGCGATGGCCTGGGCGCCGCCCATGCGAAACACGGAGGTCACCTTGAGGTAACCGGCGATGGCCAGGATTTCCGGGCTGGGACGCGGCGACGCCACATAGGTGCGCGCGACGCCCGCCACCTGGGCAGGCAGAATGGTCATGAGCAGCGTGGAGGGGAGCGGATAGCGGCCGGCGGGGATGTAGGCGGCCATACAGTCCAGCGGGCGCACGATTTGTCCCGCGCGGTGGCCGCTGGGAAAGACGGCGCTCCATGGCCTGGGAATCTGGCGCCGGGCGTAACGGCGTATATTGGCGGCGGCGGTGCGCACGGCTGAGCGGAGTTCGGCAGGCATAGCAGGCCGCGCAGCCTCCACCACGCTAGCGCCTTCCAAACCATCGAAGCGGCGCGCGTATTCGAGCAGCGCCGCATCGCCGCGCCGGCGGACATCTTCCAAAATGGGCGCGACAGTCCGCTCGGCTTCCGCCAGGCGGGCCCGGCGCCGCTCGATCAATGCGCCGGCTTCACTATACGGGAGGATGCGGATCATAGGCTACATCACAATCTTGTTGAGCGGATACTCGACAATGCCTTGCGCGCCGGCTTCCTTCAGGCGCGGGATGATGGCGCGTACGGTGGATTCTTCCAGGATGGTGTTGACCGCCACCCAATCCTCATCGCTTAGCGTCGAGATGGTCGGGTTCTTCAAAGCCGGCAACACGCTCAGTACGCTGGCCAGGTCCGCGCGCCGGACATTGAGCATCAGGCCCACTTTGCCCAGCGCATTGATGGCGCCGACCAACAGCATGCGTATATCTTCCAATTTGCGGCGCTTCCAGGCGTCCTGCCACGCCTGCCTGTTGGCGATCAGTTGGGTGTTGGACTCCAGGACGGTATCGATGATGCGCAACTTGTTGGCCCGCAGTGAGGAACCGGGTTCGGTGACCTCGACGATGGCGTCGGCCAGCTCGGGCGGCTTCGCTTCGGTGGCGCCCCAGGAGCAGGCCACGTGC
>CAYSBM010000452.1:0-3234 GCA_964429095.1 uncultured Solibacteraceae bacterium
GAGCGCGGCTGAGGCTTCCTCCGGTGGCGGCGGTTCAGGTGGAAGGCCGGGACTACTATCCGGTATCGGGCATTCCAGGCCTAGTGGCGGAATTCAGACCTGACCGGCAAGTGCTGGAGATACAGGCGCCCCCGGAGGCCTTTGCCACTTCCTCACTGGACGCGAGGAACTGGCGTGGCGCCAAGCCAGAGCACTCCGAGCCGGGCTTTTTTGTCAACCACGACTTCCAATACTTCCGCAACAGTTACGGGGACTCGGTTTCCGGGCTGGTGGAGGGTGGTGTGTTCAGCCCCCTGGGAGTGGTGATTTCGCGCTTCAGTGGTTCGGACCTGACGCACGGAGGCCGGATCCTGCGGCTCGACACCCAATTTTTTCGCGACTTTCCCGGCCGCCGGGCCAGTTTGACGATTGGCGACACGGTCAGCGCTGGCAACGCCTGGGCCAGGCAGGTCTATTTTGCAGGGGTGCGGTGGGCCAGCAAATTCTCAACGCAGCCTGCCTTTGTGCCGTATGTATTGCCCAGTCTTACCGGGTTGGCCGTTCAGCCCTCAGTGGTGGACGTGTACGTGAATAACGTCAAGACCCTCAGCCAGCGCGTGGACACTGGCCCTTTCAGCATCTCGGACGTGCCGGTCCTATCGGGGCAAGGCCGCGTCCAAATGGTAGTTACGGATGTCATGGGGCGCCAGCAGGTGATCTCGCAGGACTACATCGCCACCAGCCAGTTACTGCGCAAAGGCGTGAGCGAGTACACCTACGAAGCGGGCACCGCGCGCGAGAACATCGGCTGGACAAATTTCGGCTACCGGTCGTTTTTCATGGAGGGTACGCACCGTTACGGCGTCACCGACAGCCTCACCGTGGAGGGCCGCGGCGAGCTGGGCCTGGATAACCGGACCCTGGGCGGGGGGATCGCTTATGGCCTCAAGCCCCTGGGAATCGTGGGCGGCGGGGCCGCCTGGGGCGGGGGAGAGGGGCGTGCGGGCATGGTGATTTACGCGGATTTCAGCCACCCGGCGCGCGCTCTGCGTTACTCGGTCCACGCTCAGTGGGCCTCGTCCGGATTCCGTCAATTGGGGCTCGCGCGCTCACAGGAGCCGCCCAGCCGCATCCTCCAGGCGGACATAAGCTTTGCGCTCGGGAGGTGGGGGTACATAGGAACCGGCTATCTCGCACGGGATGGGCGCACCGAGCCCGGCATCCGGGGGCCGGTGGGCTCTTTGGGGATAAAGCTGGGGCGTGCGTATTTCACCATCGGGGGAACGTACTCAGTGTTGAAGGGCCGCCAATACGGCCTCAACATGGCGCTCATGATGCCGCTGGGCGAAAGGACGATGAGTATGGCGTCCGGCAACCTGAGCAGTTCCGGGGGGCAGGCCAGTTTCCAGACGCAGAAGAGCCTGCCATTGGGACCGGGTTATGGATACCGCGTCCGCCAGGACGCGTTCGACCGCAACAGCATGGACGCTGGATTCTCGTTCCAGGACAATCAGGGGACCTATACGTTGGAAGCGAGCCGGGGATTGGGCCAGACCAGTTTCCGGCTATATGAAACCGGATCTATAGCCTTTCTTCACGGGCGCCTTATGCGGTCGCGCTGGCTAAATGACAGCTTTGCCATCATCGAGGTGCCGGGAGAGAAGGACGTTGAGGTGTTCCTGAACAACCAACGGGTCGGCCGTACGAACCGGCACGGAACCGTTTTGGCGCCGTGGCTGGTCCCGTACGATGAGAACCAGGTGCGCATTGACGGTGACTCTGTTCCGTTGGAATCGGCCTTGGATCTTGGCGAGCGCACGGTGGTGCCGTACCCACGCAGCGGACTGTACGTCAAGTTCGCGGCCAAGAGAATCCAGGGGGCTACGGTGGTTCTGGTGCGAGAGAGCGGAGAAGCGGTTCCGCTGGGAGCGCTGGTAACGGTAAACGGCAAGCCGGCCGAATATCAGGTTGCGCTGCGGGGAGAAGTTTTCATTTCCGCGATGGAGTACCCGGCCAAGTTGGATGTCCGCTGGGATGGCGGACAATGCAGGGCGGAGATAGCGGGTAAGGCTCCCGCGGAGCCTCTTCCACGGATTGGACCCGCCGTATGCCGGGGAGGGTTGCCATGAAACGTCGATGGTTCGCGGTCTTGGCCACCGCCTTCCTTCTGGCCAAGGTTGTGCCCGCGGCGGTTTGCAACGTAAGCACCACGGGCGTGGCGTTTGGCGACTATCCTTCCATCCTGAACCA
Source organism: uncultured Solibacteraceae bacterium (assembly GCA_964429095.1). Lineage (GTDB taxonomy): Bacteria > Acidobacteriota > Terriglobia > Bryobacterales > Bryobacteraceae > JAJFUV01. The sequence goes on from CAYSBM010000452.1 coordinate 2,230, forward strand.
GACGCGGGACACCAGCGGATCGATCACCGTCACCTGCGAAGGCACGGCTGGCGAACAAGTGAACTATACCTTACAGGCCACCGCCGGCAGCGGCTCCTTTAGCGCCCGGACGATGGCTTCGGCCGACAGTTCTCTGACCTTCAACCTGTACACCGACGCCGCGCGCACGCTGGTGTTCGGCGACGGCAGCGCAGGGACAGCCACGATCAGCGGATCCATGACGCTGGGAGACGGTCCGACGTCGAGAGTGCACACCATTTACGGCCGTATCCCGGCCGGGCAGTCCTTGAGCAAAGTCGGCTCCTATATCGATCAGATCTCGGTGGTGCTGACCTATTAAGGTAACCCCAGCGCTCATCCAGCGGCCGGCAGGCAGCGTTAAGCGGCGGCGCTGCGGGCCACATGGACGATCGACGGTCCCACCAGGCGCTCGTAGTCCTTGAATTTCATCAAGATCAGGTCGCGGTGGGTGCCGGCGTTGAAGGCGATGGTTTCCTCGGCGGCCAACTGTGCGTCGACGTAGACGCGCATTCCGCACAGGTTTCCGAACGGCGGCATGGCGCCGAGCTCACAATCGCAGAACAGGCCGGCGAGCTCGGCCTCCGTCGCCAGGCGTATACGGTTCATGCCTAGCAACGCGCGCAATTCCTGCAAATCCAGTTTCCGGTCGGCGGGCACTACCGCCATAGCATAGCCCGTGTCGCCGTGAATCACGACGGTCTTGGCGAACTGGTGCGGCGGCAGATGCTCCATGGAGGCCACTTCCCGCGCCGTGAAGGCAGTGGGGTGGACATGATGCGTGTAGGCGACCTGGCTCTGGGCCAGGAAGTCCAGAAGCCGTTCAAGCAAAGCCATACAGCTCCTCCTTCGACGGCCATTCGGGCCGCGCCGAGGGTCCACCAGGAACGTCCAACTACAGTTTAGATCCGGAGACAGGTTTTAGGAAATGGGAAAGCGGCCCGGCGCCCCATCAGCCGCCGTAGACCTGCCGGTAGTAGGCGCGGT
>CAYSBM010000453.1:0-3218 GCA_964429095.1 uncultured Solibacteraceae bacterium
CGCGCACGGACCGCGAGCCGGGCGAACTGTACGAGAAGCTGGCCGGGGAGTTCGGGCGTCCCTGCTACACGCGGATCGACACGCCGTGCGCTCCGCAACAGAAAGAGAATTTCCGGAAGCTCGGTCCGCAAACCGTGACGGCGCGGGAACTGGCCGGTGAAGAGGTGGCCGCCATTCTCACCCGCGCTCCCGGCAACGGGGCTCCCATCGGCGGGATAAAGGTGGTGGCCAACAGCGGCTGGTTCGCGGCGCGGCCTAGTGGTACCGAGAACGTCTACAAGCTTTACGCGGAGAGCTTCCGCGGGGAGCAGCACTTGATGGAAATCGTCGCCAGCGCGCGCGCCATGATCGCCGCCGCTCTGGCCTGAAAATCCGAAAACGAAAGCGAGACAAGGCAATGAAGAAGATCGTACGAAGCGTCGCGACGCTCACGCTGGCGGCGGCGGCTTGCCAGGCCGCCGGGTGGGTGAAGTTATTCGACGGCAAGACGCTCAACGGCTGGTCAGTCCACAGCGGCAAAGCGACCTACGCCGTGGAAAACGGAACCATCGTGGGAACGGCCGTTTTAGGCAGCCCGAACACTTTCCTGTGTACGAACAAGGAGTACGGCGATTTCATCCTGGAATTCGAAGTCAAGGTGGATCCAGAGCTAAACTCCGGCGTGCAATTCCGCAGCCAGATCCATCAAGGTCCCGAACCTCTCATTTTTGAAGACCAGGGAAAGACCGTGGAGCGCAAGCTCCCTCCGGACCGCGTTTACGGATACCAGGTGGAGATCGCCACGCACGCCAGCGGCACTTGCGGCAATGTCTATGATGAAGCGCGCCGCGCCCGTTTCCTGGACGATTTCTCGGCGCGGCCCGCCGCCCGGAACGCCTTCAAAGACTACGAGTGGAACAAGTATCGCGTGGAATGCCGGGGCGATTCGATCCGCACATGGGTCAACGGCGTTCCCGCCGCGGACTTCAAAGATTCGATGACGCGGAAAGGCATCATCGGCTTGCAGGTGCACGCTGTCGGCAAGGAACGCTTTAAGCCTTACCAGGTGCGCTGGCGCAACATCCGCATCCGGGAGGTCGAATAGGGCCCCCCGGCCGGCTGAGCAATGCGCAGCCCCTCAGGCGGCCGCCCCGGCCGATGCCGGACGGCTTTCGGTAATCTGAGCCAGCAACTGTTCCACCAGCTCGAGCCGGTGGCGTAGTTGCTGGCGATAGCTCCGGTGCTCGGTGTGGCGGATCTCAATCAGTAGTTGTGTACGCTCGGATTCCAATAGCTCGGTCAGGATCTCCCGTTGTTCTGCGCCCAGCTCAAGACGCTCTCTATAAGCTTCCTCCATGGAAACCTCTCCCTTCCCGCGAGTGCGTCGCTGGTTTTATTTAACGCCCGTTGCCGTGTGGCGTCAAGATAGCCAACCGCGTTTTGTTTAGTGCGTGCGCGCCAGTTGATCGAGTAGTTCGACCAGGCGGGGAAAAGCCTCAGTGCGCGCGCCGTAGCGCAGTTGGTGATAGGCGGTGGTAATGTGTTGCGCCAGCGCCGCCAGTTCCGCCGGCCGGATCGTAGCGGCAAATTCGGCAGGCGTCGCCGAGGCTGGCTTCTTGATGCCGCGCCGCGCAAGCAACGTGAGCATGCGCTGGTAAAGCACGGTCGCGTCGGAGGCTTGCGCTGCGGCTCGATCCAGATTACGAATGCGCCATTCGGTCCTAAGGCGCCGCCAGCCGGCCGGTCCCAGTGTGGCCAGGAAGGCGGCCAGCACCAGCAACACCAGCGCCGGCGCAGCGAAGCGTCTGCTCCACGCCAGAGCTGTGCTGTTCCAGGAGCGCAGGCGAGACGCCACGCGCGCGGGCCAACTGGCCCGCAGCAAGCGGCCCGATTCTTCCATGTGCGTGGCCAGGACAAGCTGCCGGTCCAGATCGTAGCTCAGCACCCAGTCTTGCCAGAAGGTCTCGGCCGCATCGAGGTAGAGAAGCGCGCGCGTCCAGAGGGAACCTGCGGCGGAGGAAGGGCCTGCCGGAGTGGGGTCGAAAGTGGTCCAGCCTTGGCCGTCCAGCCAGGCCTCCACCCAACTGTGGGCGTCGGAGGCGCGGATCAAGTACCAGCCGCTTACCGGGTTGTAGATGCCGCTTTGAAAGCCCGTGGCGACGCGCGCGGGAATTCCCAGATAGCGCAACATGACCGCCATAGCGCTGGCGAAGTATTCGCAGTGGCCCTGGCGGCTCTCGATCAGAAAATGGGCGATAGGGTCGGCGGCCGGCGCCGCGCTCAGTTGAGTTGTGTAGGTGTAGTTCGCCCGTAGGTATTCCTCGATGGCGCGGGCGCGGGCGCGGTCGGTTTGCAAGCCGGCCGTGATGCGTTTAGCGAGGTCCACGACCCGCAGGTCGGGCTGCGGCAGTTTGATGTTTTGCTGCCGTTCGGCGGCCGACAACGGTTGAAAGCCGTTCATCGCACCGCCGTCCAGACGCCCGTATACCCCGTAACGCAGTCCTTCCGAGGCGCCCTCCGCGCTGCGGTATCCGCCGCCGGAAGTCAGGATCAGCAGCGGCAGGTGTACTTCCAAGAACTCGGGCGTTCCGGCAAAGAACAGCACCTCCGATCCGGTGGAACGGATGTGTACCTCATAAGAGGCCCTCCGCCCCCCTCGGCGCCGGTGGTCGTCGCTAACCAATTGGAGGGGCGATGAGGATACGCGCAGGAGACGGTCGCCGCCGGGCGGACTGTACCACCGCCGGCCGTCGAATTCAGTCAACGCGGCGCCCCGCCACTTGAGTCCGTCGTAGCGGCCCGGCGTAAAGAAACGCACGTGCATGACGGTGGAGTTCAGGCGCTTGAACCCTCCGGTTTCACCCAGAATGATTTGTTCGGAAAAGCCCGGCGCCCGGTAGGGATCCGGCGCCAGGTGGCGGAAAGCGGCGCGGGCGGTGCGCGGCAGAAGGAAGAACATGCCGGCGGTCAGGGCCAGCGATCCCAAAGCGATGACCAACGAGACACCTGCCAGCCGCCAGCCCAGGCCGCGTTGTCCGCTGCGGGCCACCCGGCCGGCGCTGGCGGCTGCGCGCTGCATCTCGCTGCTGGCTAAGGTGGCCGCTCCGAAAAGCATGAACGCCGCCAATGAGGGGAAAAAAATGAGGTTTGGTGAAAGCACGCTTGCCGCAAGCAATTCAAACAGCGCAATCGCTTTCACCCAGAAATAGCCGCGCGGGCCGGCCGCGGTGAGATCCTCG
>CAYSBM010000454.1:0-3214 GCA_964429095.1 uncultured Solibacteraceae bacterium
TGTTCGGAACCGTGATTGAGTAGTATTCAGCCTTGCACACTGATTGAGCCATAGTTCCCTCCTTACGCTATGGTACATTGATGTTTTATCGCGATGAAGCAGACCAAAAATATTTCTGAGTTGCAGGACATCTGCAAACGCGTCCGCCGCCACATTGTGGAGATGACGGGCGCGGCCAAGAGCGGCCACCCCGGCGGCTCGCTTTCAGTTACCGAGATTTTAGTGACGCTTTTTTACGACGTGATGCGGCACGATCCGGCCCGCCCGCAGTGGGATGATCGCGACCGTTTTATTCTGTCCAAAGGCCATGGCTGCCCGGCTTTGTACGCGGTCATGGCCGAGTGCGGCTACACCCCGGTGGACCAGCTCAAGACTTTGCGGCAACTGGGGTCTATTTACCAGGGCCATCCGGACCGCAGGTTCATTCCGGCGCTGGAAAGCTCCACCGGCAGTCTGGGACAAGGCCTGTCGATCGGCTTGGGGATGGGCCTGGCCGCCCGGCTGGACGGCAAGGATTTTCGCACCTACGTCGTGCTGGGCGACGGTGAGATCCAGGAAGGCCAGATTTGGGAAGCCGCCATGTTCGCCGCCTTCCACAAGGTGGACAACATAGTGGCCATCATCGATTACAACCGCATCCAATTGGACGGCTTCGTCAAAGACATTATGGAAGTGGAGCCTTTGGCCGACAAGTGGCGGGCGTTCGGCTGGCATGTGATTGAGGTTGACGGGCACGACATAGCGGCTTTGCAAAAGGCCTTCGCCGAAGCCTCAGGCGTTCAAGGCAAGCCCACCGTGCTCATTGCCCATACCATCAAAGGCAAGGGCGTCTCCTTCATGGAGAACAATCCGAAATATCATGGCGTGGCGCCGACGGCTGAGGAAGTGGCGGCGGCGTTGAAGGAGCTCCAGTAATGGCGGCGAAAACGAGATTCGAACTCAAGATGGGAATGTCGACCCGCGAAGCCTTCGGCAAGGCTCTGGTCGAAATAGGCAAACGGAACCGGAACGTGGTGGCGCTGGACGCGGATCTTTCCAAATCCACGATGACGCACTGGTTCGCCAAGGAGTTTCCGGACCGCTTTTTCGAATGCGGCATTGCGGAAGCTAACATGGTGTCGATCGCGGGCGGCTTGGCGGCGGCGGGCAAGATTCCGTTCGCGGCAAGCTTCTCCTGCTTCCTGCTGAATAAAACCTTCGAGCAACTGCGCGTCTCGGTGGCCTACCCCGGCTTCAACGTGAAAGTCGTGGGAACGCACAGCGGCATCTCGATCGGCGAGGACGGCCCTTCGCAGATGAGCGTGGAAGAGATCAGCCTGGCCTGTTCGCTGCCCGGTTTCACGGTGCTCGCGCCCGCCGACGAGGTGGCCATGATGGCGCTGGTGGAAGCCGCCGCGGCGCACCCCGGCCCAGTGTTTTTGCGGGCCGGGCGCCCCAAGGTTCCGGTGGTCTACACGGCGAGACAAGCGTTTGCAATCGGCAAGTCCATTGAATTGATCGAAGGGGGCGACCTCACGATTATGGCCAACGGCCTGATGGTGGCCGAAGCCATACGCGCCGCGGAACTATTGGAAGCTGAGGGTGTTTCGGCGCGCGTCCTTGACATGCATACGGTGAAGCCGCTGGACCGGGACGCGATCGCCCGCGCAGCCTCCGAGACGGGGGCCATCGTAGTGGCCGAAGAACACCTGGCCGATGCGGGGCTGGGCGTGCGGGTGGCGCAAGTGGTGGCCGAAACAACGCCCTGCCCGATGGAATTCGTGGGGATTCGCGACACCTACGCCGAATCCGGCACCACCGACGGCTTGTTGGACAAGTATGGCTTGCGTGGCCGCGACATCGCCGCCGCCGCGCGCCGCCTGCTGGCGAGGAAACGCTAGCCGGAACGGGTGGGAACCATCCGTGGAGCTGCTGGGCCGAGCGGCAGTAGAAAAGCTCTTGCGGTTTATCGGGGAGCAGGAAGCTCTTCGCGCCCGGACCGCCCGCGTCCTGCACGACCAGGTCAGCCAGGTGCTCAGCGCTGCGGGCCTGCAATTGGATGTGTTGCGGATGGATTTCCAAGCCGGCCATCCGGAGTTGGCTGCCCGGACCGCGGAAATCCAGCAGCTTCTTGAAAGGGCGATTGACGAAGTGCGCGGTTTGAGCCGCGAACTGGACCCGTCCATGGTGGAGCGCGCCGGACTGAGCGCCTCGCTCAACCGCCTGGTGGGCCGCATCCGGCAGAATTCCGGTCTGAACATACGGCTATTGCTGGATCCGGCGGCGCACATGCCCCCTGCGGCCGCCGCGGCCTTCTACCGGATCGCCGAACAAGCGCTGGATAACGTCGTGCGGCACGCAGGCGGTGCAGCGGCTGAAGTGCTGCTGCGGCCAACCCGCGAAGGAACCGTTCTGGAAATCCGCGACGCGGGCAAGGGCTTCGACCTGGAACAGGAGCGCGCCTCACGCCGCGGTCTGGGCCTGGTGCTGATGGAATTTCACGCCGCACGCGCCGGAGTTGACTTTTCGGTTACAAGTTCGCCGGGACAGGGTACAATTGTGAAGGCCGTTTGCAGGACGGAACCGGATGAGCTACGCTCTGGCGAGGAATGATGCCGCAACACCATGGCTTACAGAATTCTGCTGGTTGACGACCACAAGATCATGCGGGACGGGATCAAAGCGATCCTGAAACGCGGAGAGGAATTCCAGGTCGCCGGAGAGGCGGAAAACGGCGCCGACGCGGTGCAACTGGCGCGCAAGACCCAGCCGGATATAGTGCTGATGGATATCGGGTTGCCGGGATTGAACGGCATCGAAGCCACCACCGAAATTCTGCGCCATTGCATGAACACAAAAGTCATCATCCTGTCGATGTATGACGACGAGCATTCGGTGGTGAGCGCGATCCGGTCTGGAGCCCGGGCTTTCGTGCTCAAGAAAGCCTCCGATGCGGATCTGCTGGATGCTTTACGCACCGTGGCCAAGGGCGGCTCCTACCTGAGTCCGCAAGTCTCCGACCGGCTGCTGAATCGCATTCAGCGCGGCAGCCTGGACGCCAAGGCGCTGCCGGCCTCGCTCGAGAAGCTCTCGCCGCGCGAGTTGCAGGTGCTGCGCCTGGTGGCCGAGGGCAAGACGAGCAAGGAAATCGCCGTGGTGCTGGATCTAGGCTTGCAAACTGTCCGCAGTTATCGCAAGACCATGATGAAGAAGCTCAACGTGAACAACGTCGCCG
>CAYSBM010000455.1:0-3197 GCA_964429095.1 uncultured Solibacteraceae bacterium
GGGCCCGCTTGGCCAGCGGACCGTCGTATGCGGTGCGCCGAACGCCCGCGTGGGATTGGTGAGCGCCTACGTTCCGGCCGGCACCATCCTGGAGGGCAAGGAAATCCGTAGGGCTGTCATCGGCGGTGTCGAAAGCGATGGAATGCTGGCCAGCGGCGCGGAGCTGGGCATTAACCGCGACAGTAGCGGCATTCTCGAGTTGGAGGCCAAGCCGGGCGACCCCATCCCGGGCTGCGAGCCTGACTGGACCATCGAAATCGACAACAAGTCGATTACTCACCGGCCGGACCTGTGGGGCCATTACGGCATGGCGCGAGAGGTGGCGGCCATCCTGGACCTCAAACTTCGGGCTCCGGTGCGCATGGACTTGGTGCCGGCCGCTCCCGCTCCCATTCGGGTAGCCATCGAGGATCTGGAGCTCTGCCCACGTTACAGCGCCCTGGTCATGGACCGCATCACGGTCCGTCCATCGCCGCTGTGGATGCAGTACCGGCTGATGACCATAGGGCTGAATCCCATCAGCAATGTGGTGGACGCAACCAATTGGGTGATGGCCGAACTGGCGCAGCCGATGCACGCTTTCGACCTGGACATGCTGGCCGGCGATACAATCTACATCCGGCCGGCGCGCGCGGGTGAAAAACTGGTTACCCTGGATGAAATCTGCCATGAACTGGATTCCAGCAACGTGGTCATCGCCGACGCCAACGGACCCATCGCCCTGGCCGGCGTGATGGGCGGTTTTGACAGCGCGATCCATGACCGCACCGGCCGCGTGGTGTTGGAGAGCGCCAATTTTCACGCTGCCAACATCCGCCGAACCGCCAGCCGTCTCAAGATGCGGACGGACGCTTCGATGCGGTTCGAGAAGTCGCAGGATCCGGCCTACACAGTGCGGGGGCTGGCGCGCATGGTTGAACTGCTCTACGAGGTGTCGGCGGGTAGTGTGGTGGTAGGGGGGTTGGCCGACGCTGGCAAGCCGTTGCACACACCGCAGCCTATCCGGTTGCCGCTCGACTGGCTAATGCGCAAGCTTGGCCGCAAGGTTGATCCGGACCAAGTGCGGAGGATTCTGGAGAGCCTCGAATTCGGCGTGAGTTCGCCTGAAGCGGGAATCTTCGCGGTGACCGTGCCAAGTTGGCGCGCCACCAAGGATGTTTCTATCAAAGACGATCTGGTCGAGGAAGTCGGCCGCATGATCGGCTACGATTCTATTCCCATCGGCCCTCCCGCGATACCCACCACGCCGCCGCTCGTCGAACCCGAACGCATGTACCACCGACAGGTGCGCGCGGCGGTGGCTGCCCAGGGATTCACCGAAGTCTACAATTACTCTTTCGTGGACCCGGCCCAGCTTGCGCGTTTCGGCATGGATCCAGCTGCGCACATCCGTGTGGCGAACCCAATTTCGGCCGAACAGGGTCTGCTGCGCACCAGTCTGTTGCCGAACATCGTGCGCAACATTGAAGACAACGCCCGGCACTTCGATCACTTCCGACTGTTTGAAATCGGCCGCGAGATCCACCGGCGGTCCGAGGGGCTGCCTCATGAAATTCCTCACTTGATGGCCGCCCTGTATAGCCGGGAGGAAGGCGAAGCGGGCATTATGGAACTAAAGCGTCTGGCCGAATGTGTGCTGCCCGGCGCCAGCGTGCGGCCAGTCGCGGCCCGGCTGTATGAACACCCGGCGCGCACCGGCGAAGTGCTCTGGCGCGGCCAGGTGGTGGGGCGCCTGTTTGAACTGCATCCCAGTGTGGTTGAGGGCCGGGCCACGATTCTGGACATTGATCTCGAGGCCACGCTGAAGCTGGGGGTTCCCGAAAAGCGTTACCGGCCCATCCGGCGGTTCCCATCGAGCGCTTTCGATCTGAGCGTAATTGCTAAATCGCGGGAACTGGCGGGCGAGATCCAACAGCGGCTGGCGGAACTGGCAGGTGAGGAACTCGAGCGGATCGAATTCCTGCGGCAGTATTCAGGCGCACCTTTGCCGGAGGGTTACAAGAGCGTGTCCTACCGCATCACCATCTCGTCGGAGGAGCGCACGCTTACCGCCGCCGACCTCACCCGCGTCCGCAACCGAGTCATCGAAGGGATGCGTGCCGCGGGCTACGAATTGCGGCTCTGACGCGCACGGGAAGGCCTGATATACTGGCCTTCTCGACGATGCTTTCAATACAACTTACCGCTCCCGGCCGGCTCGAACCGCGTGAAATGGCCATGCCCGCCGCCCCGGCCGCCGGCCAAGTCCTGGTTCAGGTGAAGGCCGTGGGCATCTGTGGCAGCGACCTGCACTGGTACAAGGACGGACGCATTGGGCATACGCCGGCCGAATATCCCCAGATACTGGGTCACGAGCCAACCGGGGAAGTAGTGGCCGTGGGGCCGGGCGTTAGCGCCTTCGGGCCTGGCGACCGCGTGCTCATTGAACCCGCGATTAATTGCGGGACCTGCGAGCTCTGCCTGAGCGGCCGGCACAACGCCTGCGTTCGCAGCCGCTTCATGGGAGCTCCGGGAGAGCCGGGGTTATTGCGCGAGTATGCCCTGGCGCCGGCCTCCAACCTGGTGCCTCTGCCGGAGGGCCTGGATTATGTGCGCGGAACGGTGGCTGAGCCGCTGGCGGTGGCCGTGCACGTGTTGCGGATGTCCAAGATCCGCCTGGGCGCCACGGTGGCGGTGATCGGGGCGGGTCCGATCGGCGTGCTCTGCACGGCGGTGGCTCGCTTGGCAGGGGCCTCGAAGATTTTCATCGCTGACAAGGTCGCACATCGAGTCGCATTGGGCAGGAAAATGGGCGCCGACGCCGGCATACACGTACCCGGAGAATCTCTGCGCAACGCGGTGATGGATCTGACGCACGGCCGGGGGGTGGACGTGGTCATCGACGCAGCGGGCGATTCCGGCACCTTCAACACCGGCATGGAGATTACAAGATTCGGCGGGCAGTATGTGCTGGTGGGTTTGCCGGGTGAGCTTGAGATGCGGCTCGACATGCACCTGGCCATGGGCAAGGAACTGAGCCTGCAAACGGTGAAACGGTCAAACCATACCTCGCACGCTGCCATCGAGCTGCTCCAAAGCGGAAAGATCAGCGACGCGCTCATCACGCATCGCGTTCCGCTGATCAAGGCGCCGGAAGCCTTCAAGCTTCTCGAGGACTACCGCGACCAAGTGGGAAAAGTCATTATTGAAAGCTGATT
>CAYSBM010000456.1:0-3186 GCA_964429095.1 uncultured Solibacteraceae bacterium
TATAACTATTTCGGCCACGTCATCAAAGAAATGGGCGCCCGCATGGAGGATTTTTCGCTGGAGTTTCTCAACGTGGCCGAGCGCAACATCGAGGCGTAGCCATGGCCTTTTCCTTTGGTAACGGAGCCGGCAGCACCCGGGGGCGGTTCCGCGCCCCCATGTCGATGGCCGACATCAACATCGTACCCCTGGTGGACGTGGTGCTCGTGCTGCTGATTATCTTTATGATCACCGCCAACGTCATGGAATTCGGCCTGGAAGTCGAGGTGCCCAAGGTCAAGATGGTCAAAGAAAGCGCCGAGGAGCTCCCGGTGGTGAACATCACCCGCTCGGGCGAATTGTATCTCAACGACCGGAGTGTCAACATACATGATCTGGCGGGTGAGATCCGACGCCGTTTTCAAAACAGCAAGTCGGTATACGTCCGTGCCGATAAGGCTACAATTTGGGACCCCATCGCGCAGGTGATCAGCGAACTGGGGGCAGCCAAGATCGACGTGAAGGTAGTGACGCAACCGGAAGACGAAGCCGACAAGAAGCGCCGCTAAGGATAGAGCCGAACCGCACACCGATGCCTGGACGCGTCGACATCCTCGATCAACCGGAGCCGCTCGGCAAGCCGCTGCTGGCCAGCATCGTGCTGCACGTGGCGGTCTTCGCTTTCCTGATCGGCTACGGTGCGGTCGCCAGCCGAGGCAAGATCCTGTGGGGGGACCCCAATTCGCTCGGCGGAGGTGGCGTGGTGGGCATTACTCCGGTAAGCCAGATCCCGCTGCCCTCGCGCGGCGGTCCGCTGAACCCGGTGGCCAACGACACGGAATCGAACGTGCCCCTGCCGCCTAAACAGGAGAAAGCCGTCAAGCGTCAGGTGGCCGAGGATGCCGATGCCGTGGCGCTCAAGGCCAAGCGGTCTAAACGCAAGCTGAGCGACGTTTCAGCCAGCTACCAGCGCTACCGCTCTACCCCCCAGCCGGGCAGCAACCAACTCTATTCCAGCGCGGGCCAGGCCATGAGTTCCACCATGTTCGGCGGAATGGCCGGAAGCGGCGGCGTGGGAGTAGGCGCCGGGTCGCCCTTTGGCAGCCGGTACGGTTACTACGTGGACCTGCTGCGGCAGCGGGTCAGCGAGAAGTGGCGCACGCAGGACGTGGACCCACGTCTGCAAACCGCTCCTCCGGTGATCGTGACATTTGAGATTCACCGTGATGGTTCGGTGAGTAACATCCGCTTCTTGCAGCGCAGCGGAAACGCCACCCTGGATTTTTCAGCGCAACGCGCGATCCTGGAGGCGAGTCCGTTTCCACCTTTGCCAGCCGGCTACACGGCCAATTCGGCAATGATCGAATTCTGGTTTCAGCTAAGACGATGAAGAAAACAATTGCAGTCCGTGTTTTTTTGGCCGTCCTGACGGCCCTGGCGGCCTTCGCTCAACAGCCTGACGTGATTATCAAGATCCTCAAGAACGAGCGCGCCGTCATGGCCATCCCCGATTTGCGCGGCGCCGGCGAATCGCAACGCTTCATGGATGTGTTCAACTCCACGCTGTGGGGCGATGTGCAAGATTCCGGCCTGTTCAAGATGGCGCCCAAGAGTTTTTACCCCACCGACATCCCACAGCGCCCGCAGGACTTCAAGCCGCCGCTTCCGGCTCCCGCGCAACGCCGCCGGGGAGGGCCGCCGCCGCAGCCTATCCGCCAGGGTTCCTGGCTTACCGACTGGTCCGAGCCGCCGGTTAGCGCCAATTATCTGGCTTTCGGCTATGTGGCCATTCAGGCCGAGCAACTGGTTCTATTCGGCTGGCTGTACAATGTCGGCCAGCCGGATCTGACCTCCGCTCAGGTTTTCGGGAAGGTATATTTCGGGGCGGTGAGCGAGGACGGCGCTCGCAAGATCGCCCGTGAATTTGCCGCTGACATCCTCGGCCAGTTCGGGGCCAAGGGGCTGGCTGGCTCGAAGATCTATTTCGTGTCCGACCGCACGGGCCGGGGTATCAAAGAGATCTGGTCGATGGATTACGACGGGTCCAACCAGAAACAGATTACCAGCTACCGCTCCATTTCAACCATGCCGGCCGTCTCGCCCGATGGCACACGATTAGCTTTTACAAGTTTCTACAAAACCTTCCCCTCTATAGTGATACACTCATTGGAGACGGGACGAAAGCTGCCGTTCTACAACCAGATTGCATCCATGAACGCGACGCCAGATTTTACTCCCGACGGCAAGGGGTTGCTGTTCTCCTCAACGCTGGCGAGCCGCGAGGCGCAGATCTACGTGTGCGACTTGGCGGGGGGAAGCTTGAAGCGCATCTCTATGGTTCGCGCCATTGAGGTGGAGCCCAAAGCCAATCCCCGGAATAGCCAGGAGATTGTGTTCGTTTCCGGCCGCTCCGGACCTCCGCAAATATATAAAATGAATATGGAAGGCACGAGCGTAGAGAGGCTGACCGACGGGACCGGCGAAGCCGGCAATCCGGCTTGGCATCCCGATGGGCGGCACATTGCGTTCAAATGGACCCGGGGCTATGAACCCGGCAACTGGAATATATTTGTCATGGACGTAGCTACGAGGCAGTTTGAACAGTTGACGCACGGCGCCGGTAGGAACGAAAATCCAAGTTGGGCGCCGGACGGCCGGCATATAGTGTTTTGAGGCAGCCGCCCTGGGGCGTTACAACTCTGGCCCTTGGTGGCCGATGGGCCGCAGGTCAGGCCGCTGCCCGGGCACGGCAACAATACGATGCCGGTGTGGGGCAAACAGTGATTTGAATTTCAGTGAGTTGGAGATTTCAGGAGGCGAAGTTCAGGAAGAGCTATGAAGAAAATCATTTTGCTGGTTTTGGGTTTAACCCTGTTGTTCTTTGCGGCCGGCTGCAAGAAGAAGGCTCCCGCGCCGCCGCCACCGCCACCGCCGAAGGTTGAAGCACCACCTCCTCCGGCGAAACCAATGATTGCGTCGTTTGCCGCCGAACCGTCGGCCATCGAGCGTGGCCAATCTTCCACGCTGCGTTGGGCGACCGAAAACGCCACGGACGTGTCGATTGAACCCGGCATCGGCTCCGTGTCCGCCAGCGGCACTCGCCAGGTCTACCCCAACGAGACCACCACTTACACCTTGACGGCCAAAGGGCCGGGTGGGACCGCGACTTCGACGGCCACGGTCACCGTGACCGTGCCACCCCCGCCC
>CAYSBM010000457.1:0-3155 GCA_964429095.1 uncultured Solibacteraceae bacterium
ACCCGGTTGCTGCGCTCGGGAGGTTCATACTCTCGCCTGGCCGTGGCCTCCAGAATGCTCTTGAGCTCCTCGATGGCTTCGGCGGTCTTGCCCTCGGCGTCCAGCAGGTTCACTTCGTTGTAGCGGATTTCGAGGTTGTCCGGCTCGATCTTGCGCGCGCGCTGGGAAGCTTCGCGCGCCTTGTCGAACGCGCGCTGCTGGCGGTATAGCTGCGAGAGGCGCAGTTGCACCTGCACGTCTTGCGGATCCTGCTTGGCCAGCTCTTCGTAAATTTTCAGCGCCTCGTCCAGGCGCTCGGACAGCATCAGGTTTTGGGCCAGAGCGCGGCGGATTTCGAAATTGCCGGGCGCGAATTTCAGCGCCCGCTGCAAGGCTTCAGCCGCCTGCGCGTATTCCCGCATTTGTTCATAAGTGGTGGCCAGGGCCGTGAGCGTGCGCAGGGTGGGGTTCTTGTCGGTGACGCGGCGCAGCATCTGGCTGGCTGACTTCGCGTCGCCCAGATCCGAGTATACCATGGCCAGCCCGGTAAGAGCGTCCTCATTGGAAGGATCCAGTTCCAGAACTTTCTTGTAGGCTTTTTCAGCCGAGAGCGAGTTCTGGCCGATCTTGTACAGGCGGCCCAGCATCAGCCAACTGTCCAGATCCCGGGGATCCAGTTCGCTGATCTTCTCGAATTGCTCAATGGCCTGTTTGAGCATATTCTCATTGATGCTCTTGGCGCGGACGTCGCCGATCATCCGTGCGTAGATACGTCCCAGGAGGCGCCGGGCGTCAAGATCAGCCGGGTCGCGCTTGATCCGTTCTTGCGCCTCATTCACCGCCAGTTGGATCTTGCCGGATTGCAAATACAGGTCGGAGAGTTCGTCGCTAAGAAAGCGTGTGCCGGGATCCGCCTTGATGGCCTGCTTATAATGCTCGATGGCTTTATTGACGTACTCGCTACGGTTGCCGAAAGCCCCGGCCAGCTCGGCGTAGAGGTGTCCCATCGCGTAGTTGTAGTAGGCTTCGGCCCGCTGGTCGGTGGAAACCGGCGTGGCGGCCTGCGCCCCGGAGGCCGGCAACAGCGCCAGCAAAAGCGGCCACCCCACCCAGGCTTGGTAGAACTTGCTGCGATGCAAGGATTTCATGAAACCTGCTTTGCGTGCTCAGACCCAGGCTCTCTGACGAAAGCCTTTCTGACTAATAGTATACAGCCTGACCCGGAAACCGCGCCGCCGAAATGCGCTTTCCAGCCGCAAAAGATTGGATGCAGACCCAGGGTTCGGGGTTGCCCTCTCATTCTTGGTTATTTGGATCCTTCGCCCGCCGGCGCGGGGCGGCGGGTGGCTGGCGCAGGCCGGGGCTCGGGGGTGGCGTAGTAGCCGTTGCGCGTACGCGCCACGGGTTTGCCAGGACCATCCACCGTCACGCGGACTTGGCGGAAAGATCCGTCCAGGACGGCGTTGAGCGGGGAGTAGGCCAGGACATATTGATTCCGGATCTCGTGCGCCACATCCAGCGCCAGTTTTTCGACATCCACGAGGTCTTTGGGATAGTAAACGGTCCCGCCTGAAGCCGCGGCCAGGGCTTCCAAAGCCCGCTTGGCCTTTCTAGCCTCGCCGCGGTCCTCTTCATTCAGTAATGCCAGGGCGTATACCAAGATCTCGCTCTGGCGTACTTTTTCCACCAGCCGTTCGAGAGTGATGGCCGAGGTGTTGTCGTTGCCATCGGTGACCAAAAAGAGGATCTTCTTGTCCTTCTTGGCTTTGGCCTTCATCTCGTCGATCGACATGCTGATGGCGTCACGCATGGCCGTGCCGCCGCGCGAGTCGATACGCGCCAGCCCTTCCTCCATCTTCTTAATGTCGCTGGTGAAGGGAACGTCCAGATAGGCGTCGTCGTTGAAATTAACGATGAACACTTCATCCTGTGGGTTGGAAGCCTTCACCAGTCCCAGAGCCGCGCTCTCGACCTTCTTGCGTTTCAACCGCATGCTGCCGCTGTTGTCGATGATGATGCCCATCGATACCGGAATGTCTTCGCGCCGGAACAGGCGCAACTGCTGTTGCACGCCGTTCTCGTAAACCTTGAAAGCCGATTGCGGCAGATTCGTAACCAGCTTCCCGTTCTTGTCGACCACTGTGGCGTGAAGCACCACCAGCCGCGTCTCGGAACGGAAGACCGGAACGTCGTCGGCGGGAGGTGCGCTGGGTTGGGCAGCCGCAGTGCAAGCCGCCCACAGGAGGGCGGCCGCGGCCAGCCGGCTAATGTGAAGGTGCATAGTATCCTAACCGCCAAAAAGCGCGCAACGGAGGCAATCCCCTCGGCTGCACTACCTTTACTGTAACGCGGCGGTACTTTCCGTCGCGCTGGAGATTCGTAGGCGTGTAGCCCAGCACATACTGGTTGCGCAGTTCAATGCCGATCTTGGCGGCGATGTCCGGCAATTCATTGAGGTTCTCCACCGGGAAGTGCCGGCCCCCGGTTTGCTCGCACAATTCTGTCAGTAAGCCCGGCCCGGCCAGTTCCTCAGCCGTGCGGCCGCGTCCGCCGATGCTCTCAAAGATCCCCATGGCGTAAACCTGCACATCGGCCTCCCGCACCAGGTTCTTGATCTCGCTCTGCGTGTACCGGCTGCTGTTGTCTCCACCGTCGCTGATGACCAGGACGGCTTTGCGCGGGTTGTGAGCTTTCCGCATCTCATTCATCGCCAGGTAGATGGCGTCCAGAAGCGCCGTGCGGCCCTTGGATTGGGTAAAGGTCAATCGGTTCTGAATCTCCTCGGTATTGTGGGTAAAAGGCGTCACCAATTCCGGCCGGTCGTTAAACTGGATGAGGAAAAACTCGTCTTCCGGATTGGCCAGCTTGAAGAACTGAGCGGCCGCTTGCCGCGATTTCAGCAGTTTGCTGCCCATGCTCCCGCTGGCGTCGAAAACCAGGCCGATCGAAAGCGGGGCATCCTCGCTGGCGAAATGGGTTACTTGCTGTTCGATCTTGTCCTCGAACAGGCGGAAGTGCTCGCGCTCCAGGCCGGTGACAAAACGGTTCAACGGGTCGGTAACCGTGACCGGGATCAGCACCAGCGTGGTGTCTACCCGGATGTTGGGGCGTATGGCGCGGCCGGCGCCGCTTTCGCCGGTCTTCGCCCGCGGTGCAATGGCCACCGTGGGTTGCGC
>CAYSBM010000458.1:0-3139 GCA_964429095.1 uncultured Solibacteraceae bacterium
GGCTCGATCAGTTCACCGATGATGGCATAGTCGCTGCGCCCCAGGATTTCGCGCTCGTAGGGCCCGCGCCGGACTGCCGTCATGCTGGTCACGATTGGCAAACCTCCCGGTAAGTGCTGGCCAGGAAACCGCGGACGACCTCGGGTTGCGCTCCGACGTCCACCAGAAAGGCGTCATGGCCGTAGTTGGATTCCAGTTCGCAGTAGGCCACGGCCTTGTTCCGGCCGCGAAACGCGCTCACCATTTCCAACGACTGGTAACTGGGGCACAGCCAATCGGAGGTAAAGCTGATCACCAGGAATCGCGCCCGAGTCTTTTCGAATGCTCCGGCCAGCGAGCCATAGCCGTTGGCCAGATCGAAATAATCCATGGCCTTGGTGATGTAGAGATAGGAATTGGCGTCAAAACGGTTGACAAACTGGGTTCCGCGGTACCGCAGGTAACTTTCAACTTCGAAGTCCACCGAAAAATCGAAGCCGAAGCTGTCTTTGCCGCGCAGGCGCCGGCCGAACTTCTGCTTCATGGAGTCGTCGCTCATGAAGGTGATGTGGCCAATCATGCGCGCCACCGCCAAACCGCGCGCCGGCGGGTTGCCGCCGTAGTAGTCGCCTCCGTTCCAATCCGGATCGGCCATGATGGCCTGCCGGCCTACCTCATTGAAGGCGATCTGCTGGGCGCTATGGCGCGCCGTGGTGGCGATGGGGATGGCCGCCGCCACCATCTCCGGGTAAGCCACGGCCCACTGGAGCGCCTGCATGCCGCCCATCGAACCGCCGGCCACCGCCAGCAGGCGTTCAATGCCCAGGCGCTCCACCAGCATACGCTGCAACCGCACCATGTCGGAGATTGTGATGCCCGGAAATGAAAGCGCATACGGTTTGCCGGTCGAGGGATTGAGCGAAGACGGACCGGTGGTGCCGCTGCAACCAACCAACCCGTTCGAACAAATCATGAAATACTTGTTGGTGGCGAACGCCTTGCCCGGACCAATCATATTGTCCCACCAGCCTGGCTTACCGGTTTCCGGGCAGATCCCCGCGGCGTGCGCGTCCCCGGAAAAGGCGTGCAGAATCAGAATCGCGTTGTCGCGGGCGGCGTTCAGCTCGCCATAGGTCTGGTAGGCGACGTCCACCGGCGCAATCCGCGAGCCGCTGTCGAGATCGATCCCATCGAAACGAACCAGCTTGGTTTCCACTGTCATTGAGGAAGCCCTCGGCAGGCGCAACAAGCGGCACGGCTTGCTGCGCTACAATACAGGTTACACCTTCCTGGAGGACAACCGTTTGGAAAAAGCAGTGCTCGCCCTGGAAGATGGGTGCATCTTCGAGGGCACGAGCTTTGGTGCGCGAGCCGAACGCTCGGGCGAGGTAGTCTTCAACACGGCCATCACCGGCTATCAAGAAATCTTCACTGACCCGAGCTATGCAGGCCAGATCGTGGTTCTGACCTACCCGCAGATCGGCAACTACGGGACCAACGCCGCTGACAGCGAGGCCGCGCGCCCCTATATTGAGGGCCTCGTGGTGCGCGAATTGTCGCCCCTGGTCAGCAACTGGCGCAGCCAGGAGCCGGCAAGCGATTTCCTGGCCCGCCACGGCGTTCCCATCATCTCCGGCATCGACACGCGAAGCCTGGTGAGGCGCCTGCGCACGCGCGGCGTCATGCGCGGCGTGCTCTCGGCCGGGTTTCAAGGCGATCCGGCATCCCTGGTGGAGAAAGCGCGGCGCATTCCTTCCATGGCCGGGCTGGATCTGGCCACCCGGGTTTCCACGTCCGGCGCCTACGATTGGGACCAGGATGTCGAGCCGTGCTCACCGTCCGAGCGGACAGGCAGCGCCGCCGCGAGGCAGTACCGTGTGGTGGCCTACGATTTCGGCATCAAGCACAACATTCTCCGGCGCCTGGTGCATGCCGGCTGCTCGGTACGCGTCGTGCCGGCGCAAACCACGGCGGAAGAGGTGCTGGCGCTGGATCCCGACGGCGTGTTCTTGAGCAACGGGCCCGGGGATCCCGAGCCGCTGGCTTTCCAGGCCGCCCAGGTGCGCAAACTCATTGGCCGGAAGCCCATTTTCGGTATTTGCCTGGGCCACCAAATCCTCGCTCTGGCGCTTGGCGGCAAGACCTATAAACTGAAATTCGGCCACCGCGGCGCCAACCACCCGGTGCTCAACCGCATGACCGGGCGGGTGGAAATCACCTCGCACAACCACGGCTTCGCCGTGGATGCGGACTCGCTGAATGCCGCCGAAATCGAGCTCACGCACGTGAACCTGAACGACCAGACCCTGGAAGGGTTCCGCCACCGCAACGAGCCGGTCTTTTGCGTGCAGTACCACCCCGAGGCGGCGCCGGGGCCGCACGATTCGCACTATCTGTTTGATGACTTCATACGCCTCATGCGCGAATCCAAGGGAGGCCGCTAGCTGATGCCGCGACGCACCGACATCCACCGTATCCTGATTATCGGCTCCGGCCCCATCGTCATCGGCCAGGCCTGCGAGTTCGACTATTCGGGCACGCAAGCCTGCAAGGCTCTGAAAGCCGACGGCTTTGAAGTGGTGCTGGTGAATTCGAATCCGGCCACCATCATGACGGATCCGAATCTGGCGGACCGCACTTACGTCGAGCCGCTGAGCGTGCCTTTCCTCGAGCAGGTCATCCGGCGCGAGCGCCCGGACGCGCTACTTTCAACCGTGGGCGGGCAGACCGGCCTGAATCTGTCCGTGGACCTGGCTGAGGCCGGCATCCTGGATCAGTACCGGGTCGAATTGATCGGAGCCAAGCTGGACGCCATCAAGAAAGCCGAGGACCGCCTGCTGTTCAAGGACGCGATGCGGAAGATCGGGCTTGAAACTCCGCAATCGGCGCTGGTCAACAGCGTGGACAAAGGCATTGAGTTCAGCGAGCGCATCGGCTATCCGGTGATCCTGCGGCCCAGTTTCACCCTGGGCGGCAGCGGCGGCGGCATCGCTTACAACCGCGAGGACCTGGAAGACATTCTGGAGCGCGGGCTGGACCTGTCGCCGGTGCACGAGGTGTTGATCGAGGAGAGCGTGCTCGGCTGGAAGGAGTTCGAGCTCGAAGTGATGCGCGATTTGGCCGACAACGCCATCATCGTCTGCTCGATCGAGAACTTCGA
>CAYSBM010000459.1:0-3127 GCA_964429095.1 uncultured Solibacteraceae bacterium
ACACCGGACAATTCACTTGCTAATTCAACCGGACAAGTTGACATGCTACCGACATTCTTGCAGGCCGCACCACCAAAGATTTTCAGACGCCCACGATGGAGCGTCCTTCGCTGAGCGCAGCCAGAATCTGCTCCTTGCGCCAGCAAGCCGCTTCGACAGCCGAGGACGTTGCCACCCCATACACAGCGAAGCCGATGGCCATAACAAGGGCCAGCACCAGCCAAAAAGCCAGTTCGCTGGCGAAAGCCCAGCGCGCCAGGAAAGGCAGCGATACGGGAACCGCTGCTGCCGGGTAGAGCACGAACAACAGCAACCGCAACCGGGCAGGAGAACTCGGGCGCCAGGGCTGGCCCGGATCCACGCCGGCCGGATAGTACATCGAGCTGAGGTTTCCCAAGCCCAACAAGTAGGCGCTCGATACCAGAGTCACTGAGTATGCCTCGGCGATCCTGCCCGGCGAAAGCGGCATTCTGAGCGCCAGCGAGGCCAATATTAAAATGGCAACTTCCAGGACGACGGCGATGAGCGCTGCGAGGTTCTTCGCTGTCAGGACACGGCTGAACGGTGCAGGCGCCAGGTAGTAAAGCTGCGCTGCCGTGCGATCCAAGCCCAACACGTTCCAGAACGTTACGTCACCCAGCAGCACCAGCGCATAGGCGCTGAGAAGGGTGAGGTAGTGGCCGGCGAGCATGGATCCGGCAGTGTCCCGCCCCCAGGCCACGGGCACCCACATCAACGGGCCGAAGGTGAAGCCCATCAAGAATACCAGGCGGAAACGCGGCGTGCGCGCCAGGCTGCGCAGCTCTTTTTCAACCAGGGCGGCCAGAGGGTCGCCCGTCACACGCTCTAGCGCGCCGAACAAGAGGTCCATGCAAGCCGTGCGCCGCATGGACGGGCGCAAACCACCAGAGGCGCTTCGGGCCTCCAAACGCAGGCTGCGCGCGAACTGCCAGCGGCCATACCGCCAGGCGAGCGCCACCCAGCCCGCCGCCATTGCCCAACCCCACGTCGTCGGCATGGCCAAAGCCAGCCTCGAAAAGACGGTCCATGGCCACCATGCATGCGCCGGCGCAGTCCATAAACGCACCATCCAAGCCGGCAGACCAGTTACCAGCAAGATCTGCGACGCCGCGGCGGCGAGAATCAACACCAGCACAAGAAGCTCGCGCAGGAGTCTATGCGCCAACAGCCGCTCAAGCGCCTGCCGCAGCCCCGCGGCCAGAAAAAGGTTGGCAACCGCGTACGCGGTGAGCGTAATCAGGGGCGCCCAAGCCGGCAACGCCGCGTTGCGCCCCAGCCCAGTGGCGAGACCGCTGAGCAAAATTACGATCTCCAGACTGGTGGACAGCCGCAACAGAGTCTCCACCAAGAACAGTTGGCGGAACGGGATGGGGTAGATCAGTAATTTTTCCAGCTCCAGCGACGCGCCCAGAGACGCCGTCAAGACTGGGGACAACTGCCAGTAGAAAAGGATCAACATCAGCGCCCGCGGCAAAGCTTGAGCAAGCTGGGACACGCGAGCCGAGGCCGCGTAGCTATGGGCCGCGGCGGCAAGAGCGCACCACAGGCCGTACCAGGCTAGGGCCATCAGGCCGGCCAGGACGATTCCGGAGCGGCCTTCACGAGGGCGAAAACGCAGAAGCGCGCGCCACTCGGCCCACAAGATGGCGGCGATGCGGGAAGGCACGAGGCTAAAGCCACTCCAGCTTTTCATGGACCGGGCCGGCGCCCACGGCGCGTACGAACAAATCTTCCAGCGTTTCACCGTCTTGGCGCAACTCGGCAGCCGGACCCTCCAGCGCCAGCCTGCCTTGATGGATGATGGCAATGCGGTCGCAAAGCCGCTCGACCACCTCAAGCACATGGCTGGTCAGAAAGACGGTTACGCCTTGGCGTACCAGATTCTGAAGCAGTTCCTTCATCAGACGCGCGCCCACGGCGTCCACGCCCTCAAAGGGTTCATCCAGCAACAACAGATCCGGCCGGTGGATGAGCGCGGCGGCCATCGACAACCGTTTACGCATCCCTTTGGAATACTCGGCAATGAGTTTGCGGGGTTCGCCGGCGAGTTCGAAAAACTCGAGCAACTCCCCGGCGCGCGCCCGGGCCACGCGCCGCTGGAAACCATACATGCGGCCTACAAATTCCAAGAACTCGGGGCCGGTGAGCCGGTCAAACAGAAGCGATTCGTCGGGAACCACCCCAATCCGGCGTTTGATTTCGACAGCGCGCTCGGGGCTGGGCAGTCCCAGGAGCTCGATGTAGCCGGAATCGGGCTGAACCAACCCGATGAGCATGCGAATAGTGGGCGTTTTGCCCGCTCCGTTCGGTCCGAGAAATCCGAAGAACGACCCGCGGGGCACCTCCAGGCTGAGGCCGTCGACGGCGGGTTTGCCGGCAAATGTCTTGCGGAGGGCGCGCGTGCGGATGGCTGGCTCGGAACCGCTCATACTCTCTCCATGCTATACCGGTTCGTTCATAGAACCAGGCGCAGACCGAATTGCAGCAGCCGGCCGTCGTTGAGCGTATTGGTGATCTTACCGAAAGCGGGTGAAGTGAGGTTGCGCTGCGGTTCGTCCAACTGCGGGTGATTGGCCAAGTTGTACGCTTCGCGGCGCAACTGGCCGGGAACGATATAGGCACAACGGCTACGTCTCAGGATCAAAGGCGCGGTGTCGGGATGGTCGATGGTCATGCCCAGAATCGAGGGCTGAAGTGATTGGCATCCTCGCGGAAGGCAATGGCCGTGAAGCGGTCCACCTCGAAAGGCGCACTGACAATTCCGTAACGCAGGCCGGTATACAATTGCAGGCGCGGCCGAAGCTTCCAGTGCTCCGCAAAGAACAAGCTGGAACTGAAGTTGCGAAATCCTCGCGCCAGTTCCCCGATAATGACCGCCTATATGCTGAGCGAGCCACAGCGGAAGTTTTCAGCAGCCGAGCTCCCGAACTTATTGGTGAACTGGTAATAGCCGCGCTGGTTACTGGTTTCGACGCCGTTGAGTTGAAACCGCGCGTATTCGCCGCCCAGCGTAATGGCATGGCGGCCGCCGGCAGTCTGGGCGGCGGCCGCCCACAACGCCACTGCGCCCAGCAAACGAGGATTGCCAAACATGGGGAGTGACTAT
>CAYSBM010000460.1:0-3120 GCA_964429095.1 uncultured Solibacteraceae bacterium
GGCACCAACCCCATGGCGATGCCGGCCACAGGAGCGCAGATCGGCACGCCCGCATCCATTAGCGCCAGCGTGGCCCCGCAAACCGTGGCCATGGAACTGGAACCATTCGATTCCAGAATGTCGCTGACCACGCGCATGGTGTAAGGAAATTTTGTTTCATCCGGAATCACCGCGCTGAGTGCGCGCTCGCCAAGAGCGCCGTGCCCGATTTCGCGCCGGCCCGCTCCCCGCAAGAAAGCCACCTCGCCCACGCTGAACGGCGGGAAGTTGTAGTGCACCATGAAGCGCTTGCTGGTTTCGCCGGGATCGAGCAGTTCAATGCGTTGCTCATCCTCTTTGGTGCCGAGAGTGACCGTTACCAGAGCCTGAGTCTCGCCGCGCGTGAACAACGCCGAGCCGTGCGTGCGGGGCAGCACCCCCACTTCAATGTTGATCGGGCGGATGGTCTTGAAATCCCGGCCGTCGGGCCGCCGGCGCTGGTGGAGAATCTGGTCGCGGAAGATATCTTCCTTGAGCCGGTCGAAGAGCTTTCCGGTTTCATCCCGCGCCTCCTCGGCCGCGGCTTCCACCTGCGCCTTGCGCAGTTGCGCGACCTTCTGGTAGCTCTCCAATTTGCCGTACTTCTCGGTGTTCAGCGCGTCGCTCAATTCTTCGCGGCACTGCGCGGAGATTTGATCATAGAGTTCCCGGTTAATGGCGGGTGGAACATAGGGGCGCTTGGGTTTGCCGGCCAGGGCCGCCAGTCTCCGGATGCCGTCAATCACCTTGAGGCAGGCTTGGTGCGCGAACTCGATGGCTTCGACCACCTCCTCCTCGGTGGCCTCGTTGGCGCCGGCCTCCACCATGACGATGCCGGCTTCGGTGGCCGATACGACAATGTTTAGCTTGGATTCCTTGGATTCGGCGTAGGTAGGGTTGGCGATCAGTTTGCCGCCCACGCTGCCCACCCGCACCGCTCCGAGCACGTGCTCAAAGGGGATGTCGGATATGGCCAGCGCCGCGCCCGCGCCGACCATGGCCAGAGTGCTGGGGTCGGATTCCGGATCCGCCGACAGCACCATGCCGATAATTTGCGTTTCGCATGCGAAGCCTTCCGGGAACAACGGCCGGACAGGACGGTCGATCATGCGGCTGGTGAGAATCTCTTTCTCGGTGGGGCGGCCTTCGCGTTTGATAAAGCCGCCCGGGAAACGCCCCGCGGCGTAAGTGTACTCGCGATAGTCCACAGTCAGGGGGAAGAATCCCGCGCCGGGCTTAGGTTCTTCAGCGGCGCAGGCGGTGCCCAGCACCACCGAATCGCCGGAGCGAACGACGACAGCGCCGTTCGCCTGTTTGGCTACTTTTCCTGTCTCCAGGGTTATGGTTCGGCCATATAGGTCGATTTCAATCGTATGTGACATGAGGGAATTCCTTCAATCCGGGCCATTGTTCGGCAGGAACAGGCGGATAGTTGCATTGTGAGGGTCTGGCCGTCCAAGGAGGGCCGCATAGCTTTGTGGCGAGGACCACGCCGAAGGCGGTGAAATGGCTTGCGCTTCCACGCACGCACCGCGGCAACGCCGCCGGTAACGTTACCGGCGAATGCCCAGGTGCTTGATGAGCGTCTTGTACCGCTCCGGGCTGGCGCCTTTCAGATACTTCAACAGACGCCGCCGTTTGGCCACCAACAACAGCAATCCCTTGCGCGAGTGGTGGTCTTTTGCGTGGGTTTTGAAATGCTCGGTCAACTGAGCGATACGTTCACTCAGGAGCGCGACCTGCACCTCTGGCGAGCCCGTGTCGGACTTGTGGGTCCGGTACTTGGTGATCACCTGCTTTTTGACGTCAGTCGCCAGTGCCATTCGAGCGTAGCTACTCCTTGTCTTACCTTAATCTCCGTTCTTTGTACCTTTACAGAATAGCACAGGGTGCTCGGCCTCCGCCGCACGCTCATAGTATCCTTGAAAAGAGGGGGGCTCAAAGCCATGCAACTGCAAGGGATCTTTCCGCCCATCACCACGCCGTTCGACGCCGGGGGGAACCTTTACAAATCCAAGGTCAAACACAATATCGGGAAATGGAACCTGACAGGGCTTGCCGGCTACGTCGTTTGCGGCTCTAGCGGCGAGAGCGTTTATCTCACCACGGGTGAGAAAATGCAGCTCTGGGAATGGGTGGCCGAATGCGCCGCACCGGACAAGCTTCTGATCGCAGGCACCGGCATGGAAAGCGTGCGGGAGACCGTGGAACTCACAGCCCGCGCCGCCAGTTTGGGGTACAAGGCCGCCATGGTCCGCACCCCTCACTATTACAAGAACTTGCTCACCCGAGCCGAAACCCAGGCGCTCTACTTTCGGGCGGTGGCCGACCGCTCGCCCATTCCCATCATGATTTATAACTGGCCGCAGACGACCGGCGTGGACATTCCCGCCGACACGGTTGCGGCTCTTTCTGAGCATCCCAACATCATTGCCTTCAAGGAAAGTTCGGGAAACTTGGACAAGGTCCGCGAGATGGTCGGCACGGTAAAACCCGGTTTCTGCGTGCTGGTCGGCTCCGCGCCCACGCTGGCGCCCTCGCTTGCCGCGGGCGCCTCGGGTGCTGTGCTGGCCTTCGCCAACGCCGCCCCTTACCCCACTCTCGCCATCTGGGAGGCGGTGCGCGCCCGCCAGATGGACGCGGCCACCGGCTGGCAGGAGCGCATAACGCCCCTGGCTGCGCTGGTCACCACCATCCACGGCGTTCCGGGGCTAAAGTACGCCATGGACCTGGCGGGCTTTTACGGCGGACCGCCGCGTCTGCCTCTGGCCCCCCCGCCGCCCGCCGCCCGCCTGGAAATAGAGAAGGCGTTCAAGCTCCTCATGGGGTCTTGAACGCCTTTGTAAAAACAGCCGCTTACAGCTTTCCGGCGGCGTATGCTTTGGCCATCTCTTCCAGAGGAATGGGCTGGTAGTCTCCGGCGTGCCCAGCCTGGCCGAACTGCTGCATGCGCTGCGAAACGACCTTTTTCATGGCTTCGCGCGCAGGCTTCAGGTAGTCCCGCGGATCAAACTTCTCAGGCGACTCCATGAGAACCTTGCGGATAGCGCCGGTCATGGCCAGGCGGTTGTCAGTGTCCCCGTTGATCTTGCGTACGCCGTT
>CAYSBM010000461.1:0-3115 GCA_964429095.1 uncultured Solibacteraceae bacterium
GCCGGCGCGCCCCGGCGCCCGGCTTGCTTTAGGGGGACTGCTGTCAGAAAGTGAAGCGCAGTGAAAGCTGAATCTGCCGGCTGGTGCCCAGACCCCCCGTGCGCTCAAGAGTCGAGGTGGCCACGCCGAAGGTGCCGCCGGCAGCGGCCGAGGTGTACGGCTGGCCGGGTTGAAGCTGGTTCGCGCCAGTTCCAAGAGCGTTGTTGAGCGTGGCCACAGGGTTGGCAAAGTTGGTCCGGTTGAACAGATTGTAGAACTCGGATCGGAACTCGACATTCACGCGCTCGTTCACCGGAAGGCGTTTGTGGAGCGTAAGATCGAATTGCGCCATACCCGGCCCGTGCAGCGCGTAGCGCCCCAGGTTGCCGTAAGTGCCGGGCGCCGGAATGGAGAAGGCCGCCGGGTTCAGGAAAACGCGCTTGTCCGCGCCGGACAGGAAAGGGTTTACGCCAGCAACGACATCCGGACGGCGAGCGTTGCGGAAAGCGCCGCCGCCCGGCACGTTAATGACCGCGGTGGTGACCGGCTTGCCTTCTACCAGAATGGGCGAATTAACGTACTTACCGGTGCGGTTATCCAAATATACGATGTCCGGGCGGGTAATCTTGATGTCGATGGGCAGTCCGGTGCGCGCGTTCATGACGCCTCCCACTTCCCACCCCCCGAGGAGACGGCTCTTTCTGGCGAAGGGGAGTTCATAGAGGGCGCTTATGTTCAGGTTGTGGCGAACGTCGAAAGCGTTGTTGCCGCGGTCGGCGCTGAAGTCGTTGGGATTGCTGGCGGTCTGCGCTTCGTTGGAGCCGCCCGTGTTGCCGATCGAATGGCCCCAGGTCCACTGGCTGCCGATGGTGAAGCCTTTGGAAAAACGGCGGTTCAATGTCGCCTGCAACGAATCGTAGTGGTCCGTGCCGCCGCTGGTCTGGTAGTCGATCTGGGCGAAACGATTGCCGAACTGGTGTATGCCGATGCCCGCGCCGGTCGTAGGATTAGTCTCGACCGTGATGATCTGGTTGGTCCAGGAGCGCAAGAAGAGGTTGCGGCCCTGGCTGCCCACATAGGCTACGGTTAAGACCGCTCCGGCCGGCAACTGCTGTTGAACGGAAGCCGTATAAGAGAGCACACGCTCCGGTACGCGGTAATCCGGCGAGTACGCGCGCGGTTGAAAACCGAGATTCGGATCGTTGATGTCATAGCTGCGGATGATAGACGCGGGGTCGATGGGAAAGGCGGTCCCGGTAAGAATGCGGCTGATGCGGTCGCTCTCAATCGGCTGGATCAGATCTTCGGGCTGTCCTGGACCGTAGTAGTAACCGGCGCCGATGCGGAAGACCGTGTTGTTGCCGAATTTGGCGGGCGCCCACGTGAAGGCCAGCCGCGGGCCGAAGTTCAGCTTCGAACTCTGATATGGGGCATCCGTGGCAGGCCGCAGAACGCCGCGCCTGGTATCGAAGAGCACTTGCAAGTTCCGGACCTCCCGCAGCACCGAGTAGTACTCATAGCGCAAGCCATAATTCATGGTGAGGTTCGGACGGATCTTCCATTCATCCTGCGCGTAGCCCACATAGTAAGTCTGGCGCGCTTCGCGTTCGCCCGTGGCGCCGCCGTTAAAGGGACTGGGCGCGCTTACGTCGCCCAGGAACTGCACTTGCGAGGGTTTATTGTTGAGCAGGTCGTTAACGTTAGAAAACGTGTAGGTCGTGCCGCCCAGCCGGTCGGTATAAATGCGAACCGGGCGAATTTCCACGCCGAACTTGTAGCTGTGGCTGCCTTTGATCCAGCTCAACTGGTCCACGAAGCTCAGCGTGTAGTTGGTGTACGGCTGTCCGCGTCCGTTCTGCGTGCTGTTGGAGCGGATCAGTCCTCCCAAGCGGGCGCCGCCGGCTGAAGCGCCTTGTCCACCGATGCCTGGGATCGCGACCGAGCCGGTGAAGTCCACCGCGATCTGGCTCAGATCAATCCCGTTGACGGTGGGCGCGATCCCGTTAATGCGCGTTTTTTGGCCGTTGTAGCCGATCTTAGTTTCGTTGACGACGCTGGAGGAGAGCACCTGCTGAAAATTCAGCAGCCCGTTCTGGGGCACGGCCGTTACACGCTGGTAACTGCCGGTGACCCCCAGCGGAGAGATGGCTTCCCCCTGATCCCGGAAATAACGCGCATAGAAGGCGTACTTGTCGCTGATGCGGTAGGCCAGCCGGATGCTGCCGTAATGTTCATCGACGGATGAGCTGGCGGCCAATTGCGCCAAATCCAGGTCCGGATTGGAGGTGGACTGCGCGCCGAGCGGGTAGGCATCCACCAGCGGTCTGATCGAGCTCACGGCGCGCGCTCGCGCCGCGGCGCTGGGAACGGTTTCGAGGATGTTCAGTCCGGCGCGCTGGCGCAGGGCCTCAAAGCTGGCGAAATAGAAGAGTCTGTCCTTCTTGACCGGCCCTCCCACCGAGCCGCCGAACTGGTTCAGCCGCAGCGGGGTCTTTTGCGCCCCGTCGAAGAAGTTGCGCGCGTCGAGCCTGTCGTTACGAAGGTACTCAAACAGCGCCCCGTGCAACTGGTTCGAGCCGCTCTTGGTGACTACGCCAATCTGCCCTCCCGTGCCGGTACCGAACTCGGCCGGATAGTTGCTGGACTCCACCCGGAACTCCTGCACGTTCTCCAGGCTTGACTGTAGACGAAAGCCGGTCGAAGTCTCGCCGTTCAGGTTCCCGGGTGAAGCGTCGATGATGGAGGAGGCTTCCACGCCGTCGAAGCGCACGGCGTTTTGCTGATTGGCCCGTCCGCTGAAGCGGATGTTGTCGTAGGATCCGCCCCCGGCGGTCTGCGCGCCTGGCGCCAGCAGGTAAAGTTGCGAAAGTTGACGGCCGTTCAGCGGCAGCGTGGCGACTTCGCGCTCATTGACGTTGGCGCCCACGCGCGCGCTCGAGGTATCTATGACGATCAATTCACCGCCGGAGACATTCACTTCCTGCACCATCGCCGCCGGTTGAAGAATGATGTTGAGCGTGCGTTCCTGGCCTGCGGTCAGCGCAATCCCGCGGTGCTGTGTCGGGCCTAAGCCGGCTGCCTGCGCTGTCACCGTGTAGGGCGCCGGCGCCAAATTTGCGGCGACATAGGCGCCCTG
>CAYSBM010000462.1:0-3112 GCA_964429095.1 uncultured Solibacteraceae bacterium
CGCCGTGGCCGAAGGCCAGGTCTGTCTGGGTCCGGTGACGCAGGCCGGCTGCGGGGCCATCTGTCCGGCTTTCGGGCGCGGCTGCTATGGCTGTTTCGGCCCCATGGAGAGCCCCAACGCGGCTTCTCTGGCCGAGCAGCTTGAGCGCACCGGCAAGAGCAATCCGGAAATCGTCCGGGCCTTCCGGCTGTTCAATGCCTGGAGCTGGCAATTCCGCCAGGTGAGCGAAGAGAGGGAACGCAAATGAGCGGGAACGGGGGCAAAGCCGCCAACACGGTCAAGGTGGACGTGCTGGCCCGGGTGGAGGGCGAAGGAGCTCTCTTGATCAAGTTCAAGGGAAGCCGGGTTGAGGAGGTCAAACTCAGAATTCCAGAGCCGCCGCGGCTGTTTGAAAGCTTTCTGCGCGGCCGCCACGCCAGCGAAGCGCCGGATATCACGGCGCGCATTTGCGGCATCTGCCCGGTGGCCTACCAGATGAGCTCGGTTCACGCCATCGAACGCATTGTGGGCGTCAAGCCCCACCCCATGGTGCGGCTTCTCCGTCGGCTGCTTTATTGCGGGGAATACATCGAGAGCCACGCGCTGCACGTCTACATGCTGCACGCGCCCGATTTTTTGGGTTACCAGGACGTGGTTGAAATGGCACGCGACCACCGGGCAGCCGTGGAAAAGGCCCTGCGGCTCAAAAAGATCGGCAATCAGCTCATGACGGGCCTGGCAGGGCGCGAGATACACCCGGTGGCCGTGGCGGTGGGCGGCTTTTACAAGGTTCCGGCCCGGCAAGAACTGGCGGCTATGGAGGAAGATCTCAAGTGGGCGCTGGAGGCCTCCC
Organism: uncultured Solibacteraceae bacterium; assembly: GCA_964429095.1. Taxonomy (GTDB): domain Bacteria; phylum Acidobacteriota; class Terriglobia; order Bryobacterales; family Bryobacteraceae; genus JAJFUV01. Next base: position 833 of record CAYSBM010000462.1, read on the forward strand.
TGGATACTGTCAAGCTGGTGGCCGGCTTTGAAATGCCGGATTTCGAGCAGGACTACGAATTCGTTTCCGTCTCTCATCCGGACGAATACCCACTCAACGAAGGGCGGATTGTGTCCAACAAAGGTTTGGACATTGACGCCTCCGAGTACGAAGACCGATTTTTCGAGCAGCATGTCAAGCATGCCAATGCGCTGCATTCGCAATTGCGCGAGCGCGGTTCCTATATGGTGGGGCAGTGGGCGCGCTGCAACCTGCAATTCGACAAGCTCCCGCCGGCGGCGCGCCGCGCCGCCGCGGACGCCGGGCTTACTGTCCCCTGCCTGAACCCCTTCAAGAGCATTGTGGCGCGCTCTGTGGAACTCGTCTTCGCCTGTGAGGAAGCCTTGCGCCTGATCGCCGCCTACGAGCCGCCGCCCGAGCCGCGCGTGGAATTCGAATACCGCGCGGGTTCCGGTTGCGCCGCCACCGAAGCGCCACGCGGACTGCTCTACCACCGTTATGTCCTTGACGAGCAGGGGCTCATCCAGGGGGCGAAAATCGTTGCGCCAACCAGCCAGAACCAGAAGAGGATCGAAGACGACTTGTGGCGTCTTGTTCCGCAACTAGCCGGCCAAAGCCTGGACCGGATTACCTGGGTATGCGAGCAGGCGGTGCGTAACTATGACCCCTGCATCTCTTGCGCCACGCACTTTCTGAAAGTCCACATTCAAAGAGACTAAATACGGTAGTTATGAGAAAACGCGTAACCCGCTACATGCTTGTGGCGACCACGGCCGCTGTCTGCTACGCCGGGTGGGTCTTCATCAGCCGCTACGTCGAAAGCCGCCGCATGCAGGAACGCCAGCAGCGGCAGCGCGCCGCTGCCAGCCAGGCGCTTCCGCCGGATTTCAGTGGAACCCGAGTGAAGATTCTGCAATTCTATGCGGTGCCCGCCGCCTTGAAACCGGGCGCAAGAGGCCGCATTTGCTACAGCGTAGTCAATGCCCGGAGTGTGCGCCTCGAGCCGGCGGTGGAGGATGTCTGGCCCTCGCTCAACCGCTGTTTCGAGGTTCAACCCCGCGCTACGACGCGTTACAAGCTCACCGCCGAGGGCGGCGGCGGCGAGCTGGTTTCGGAGTCCTTTGTACTGAAGGTTGAGCCGTAAACCGGGGTATCTTCACTGCTCCACCGGTTCCGTTATAGTAGAAAAAGCGCCTTCGGGCGCATATTTCCCGATCGGGAGGCCTTATGGATCGAAGATATTTTCTGATGAGTTCCGCCGCCGGCGTCGCGGCGCGAACCGCGGTTGCAAGCCCCAACGACACCATCCGGGTGGCTTGCGTGGGCGTGCGCGGCCAGGGACGCACCCCCATCAACCCCTATTCGAAGATGCCCAACGTGGAGATCGCGGCGCTGTGCGATATCGACGAGAATGTCTTGAGCCAGCGTTTGAAGATGGTGGAGGATCTGGGCAAGAAGCGGCCCGCGGCCTTCACCGACATCCGCAAAATGCTGGAGGACAAGAACATTGACGTGGTTTCGATCGCCACGCCGAACCACTCACACACCTTGCAAACCATCTGGTCGCTCCAAGCCGGCAAGGACGTCTATGTGGAGAAGCCATGCTCGCATAATGTCTTCGAGTCCAAACAGATCGTCGCTGCGGCGCGCCGCTACAACCGCTTGGTGCAGCACGGCACCAACAGCCGCTCCACGGCGGCGCTGCGCGAGGCCATGCAAAAATTACGGGAAGGCGTTATCGGCGACGTCTACATGGCTCGCGGCCTGTGCTTCAAGTGGCGCAACACGATTGGCCGCAAGCCGGAGGCCCCGGTGCCGGCGGGGGTGCATTATGACATGTGGTTGGGACCGGCGCCCGTGCATCCGTTCACCGAGAACCGTTTCCATTACAACTGGCACTGGTTCTGGGATTACGGCAACGGCGATTTCGGCAACCAGGGTATTCACGAAGTGGATATCTGCCGCTGGGGTCTGGGGGTGAAGCACCCCACCAAGGTTTCCGGCATCGGCGCCAAAGTGATGTTCGACGACGATCAGGAGACGCCTAATATCTTGACAGCCGCATACGAGTTCGACGAGGGCGGCAAGAAGAAGATCATGGTTTTCGAGGTGCGCCACTGGATCACGAACCACGAAGCGGGCATCGGCGGCAATAAGCCCGGCAACACCATCGGAAACATTTTCTACGGTTCGAACGGCTACATGGTGATCGACGGTTACGGGAAATACTGGACCTACATCGGCAGAGAGCAAGTGCCCGGTCCGGCGCGCAGCGAGGGC
>CAYSBM010000463.1:0-3107 GCA_964429095.1 uncultured Solibacteraceae bacterium
CCTACACGACAATCAGCTCACCAACTACCGAAACGAAGCGATCAAGGCATACGGCGCAGAAAACTACCGCCTGATTCTGATCACCGGCGGGCAAGCGCAGATAATCCAGAACCCCGACCTAGGCCTTTGCTGGCACGAGGTGCACGCGTGGATCGCGGAATGGCAGCATCACAAGGACTACCAGCCAGACCATTTGTTCTCCGATTTTCAAGAGCTTCTCGAAGAGGCAGGCATGGGGCCACCAGCCCCCGTTTCTCACGAATCTATATTAGCTTACCACGCCGCCCAGACATTTGAACCAGCCTTGATTGCCCGTGTGCAGCGGGTGTTCCATCACCCGTGGAACACGCTTTTCGAGCAGGCTGCCATTAAACCGAACCTTCCCTGGCATCGGAGTTTGCCTGGAGGGCAGGATCCTTGGGGACGCATTGGTATAAACCTGTTGGGCAACGTCCCCAATTGGTCTCCTGGACTCTTCTCAGGATTTTTGGTCGATCCATCAGACCATTGTGTCGAATGGAGTACTCCATCCTCTCCCGACTTCGGATTGATCTTCGACATCAACACCGATCTGCACCCGAACTACGATAAGCTGGAGGCGTTGATCCAGCTTCGCACTGACCTGCCGGATGCAGTAGCTCGCGCATGTCCCGACTACCAATTTCTGGATCACCTGAAGCAATCGTCCGACCCCAACCGTTGGCACCCATTTCACATCAGGAAGCCGATGCTGGAAGTCCTGCGCGGCACTAAAACGGCAGATCAACAATACCAGCGGGTCGTCGATGAGATAACGCGACTTTTAGTGGCGGTTACGTCTCAATCCGCGTTTTGGGAATTTCGCGATGCGCTGCAAAAAGAGCGGACACATTGCGCTAATAGCATCGCTAACCCCGAGGAGGACTAAATGCCCATTGAGACCAAATCCTTCCGCCACAGCGCCGGCTTCGGTAAACACATCAAACACTGGATCGTCGGGCGCATGCTCAAGGATGGGCTGGACGTCTCCTGCCAACCCGCAGATGGGCCATCAGCGGCCTTGTGAATCACGCGGCGTTTATCAAATTACTGCCTAGGATGTCCGTCACCGCTCCAGTTCCCGTCACCGCCTCCGTGCTCCAGTGGGCCCGGCAGGAAAGCGGCTATTCGCTGGAGCGGGCCTCGGAGAAGCTGGCGGTAAAGCCGGAGCGCCTCGCTGAGTGGGAAAGCGGCGACCGCCAGCCGACCATGCGACAGATTGAGACCCTGGCTAAACTCTACCACCGGCCGCTCAGTCTCTTTTTCCAGCCCAAGCCCCCGGCTATCCCACCGCTGGCCGCTGAGTATCGCCACCTGCCGGGGATCGTGCCCGGCCAGGAGTCGCCCGAGCTGCGGCTCGCGGTCCGGAAGATGTCGGCGCGTCGGGAAACGATGCTTCAGCTTTTGATCGAGATGGGTGAATCGCCCACGGCCTTCGATCTGACGGCCCACTTGTCCGAATCGCCCGCCGTGGTCGCCGCAAGACTGCGCACGGCCCTCGCCGTCGGTGCCGCCGAACAGCGCGATTGGGGGAACGAATGGCAGGCGTGGGCGGCATGGCGTGCTGCGGTCGCACGGATCGGCGTGCGCCTGTTTCAGGCCCCCTAAGTCGCGCTAACCGACGCGCGCGGGCTCGCCCTTCTCCGGACTCCGCTCCCGGTGGCCGCCGTGAATCCGAAGGAAATCCCGGAAGCGCGCGCCTTCACGCTCGTCCACGAGGTCGTCCACCTCATGCTGGCTGCCGGCAAGGAGGAAACTCCGGCAGCGCGGGAGTCGCGCGACAACGAGGCATGGGCGTCCGTCGAGCGTTTCGCCGAGGAGACCGCCAGCCACACGCTCGTGCCCGAAGCGATGCTAACGCAGGAAGTCCGGTCCGGCGGCTTTCCCCATCATGGCTGGGACATCGGCGACGTGCGCAGCGTGGCGCGCCGGTTCAAGATCACGCCCTTGGCGATGGCCACGCGGCTGCGGGCGTCCGGCTATTTCGGCTGGGATCACTACCAGAGTTGGAAACGGGAGTGGGAAACCCATGTCGCCGGCCTTCGCCCGCGCAGCGGCGGCTTCGCCCACCCCGTCGATCTGACCTTAGGACGAGCCGGCAAGCCGTTTGCCCAGACTGTGCTGGAAGCGCTCGGTGCCAATCGCATCACCATGGTCAACGCCGCCCACTACCTCGAGCTGAAGGCGGAGCATTTCGAAAAGCTGAAGGGGGCGTTGCTGAATCGCCCGGGCTCAGGAGGCGACGATGCATAACGCGCCGCGCCGACCGCTCTACGCAGTGGACACAAATGTGTTCATGGATTGGCAGGCGCGGTATTACCCCACCGATATTTTCGCGTCCATCACGGCGAAGGTGGATGCGCTGATTGGCGAGGGACGATTCTCCTCTCCCGCTCTGGCGAAAGAGGAGCTTGGCGTCGTGGGCACCGCCGAACTGACGGCATGGGCAGATGCACGGGAGGGCATTTGGGCACCAACCGAGAAACTGCTCGCGGCGGCGCTCGCCATTCAGAGCCGTTTCCCCGGCCTGCGTGACCCCAAAGCCGAATTCGAGGAAGCCGATGCGTATGTCATCGCGCTCGCGCAGACCTGCGATGGTGACGGCATCGTCGTCACGCAGGAGACTTCTGCGGCCGAAAAACGAAATCCGAAGCGTACAATGTACATCCCGGACGTGTGCCGCGAACTCGGCCTGACGTGCATCAGCCTACAGGGGCTCATGCGACGTGAGAAGTGGAGATTCTAGTCCCTTATAAACACCGACAGCATCATCTCCAAAATCTGGTCCTTCTACCACACGCTCCGCGACGACGGCGTGGGCTACGGCGACTACCTGGAGCAGCTCACCTACCTCATCTTCCTCAAGATGGTCGACGAAGTCACCTGCACCACGCTCGACGCCGCCACCAAGGGCAACATCTACGAGGGCATCCGCGAAAAGAACGCCGAGGACACCAAGTCCGGCGCCGGCCAGTACTTCACGCCACGCGCGTTCATCAAGGCCATGCCGCCTGCGTCGCACCGCCTCTGCCTGCCCGAGCCCGCCTATCCCGATCGTCCTCCGCGCCCTCCGCGTCTCCGTGGTTCAA
>CAYSBM010000464.1:0-3100 GCA_964429095.1 uncultured Solibacteraceae bacterium
CGAGCAGACCCGCACCCAAGAAGGGCTCTCCCAGAATGATCTTGCCCACGCCGAATAGAGCGCAATAGATGAAAACGCAGCCGCACAGCCAGTCCATCAGGTTCCACATACCGTCGGCGGGGGCATTCACCTCCGGTGCCAGGGCTGCAATGCGCCGCCATCCTGTACGCGAGGGCCGGGTCCGGCGGTAGAAAGCCACCAGGACCGAGTCGGGCTCGGGACGTGTTAGCAAAGTGGTGGCAAGCCAGGCCGCAGTAGTCATGCCTACGGTGATCAGCATGATCCAGGCGAAGTCCAACGGCTTGTCGCTATCCAGGCCAAAGACCGTCTGCAAACCAACCGACACCAGAAAGGCGCTTATCATGGCCGAGACCTCGCTCCAGGCGTTGATGCGCCACCAGAACCAGCGCAGCAACAGGACGCCCCCGGTGCCCGCGCCGGTCACAATCAGCAATTTCCAGGCCGAGGTGATTGAATCCATATAAAAGGTGATCACCGCCGACAGTATGGTCAGCGCTAGGGTCGTCCACTGCGACACGCGGACATAGTGTTTTTCTCCGGCATCTTTCTTAAGGAAACGCCGGTAGAAATCATTCACCAGGTAGCTGGCTCCCCAATTCAATTGGGTGGCTATGGTGGACATGTAGGCGGCCAGAAAAGCCGCCAGCATGAGCCCGCGCAGCGACGCGGGCAAATGGTGAATCATCACCAGGATGTAGCCGGTTTCCGGGTCCGCCAAACCCGGGTACAGGACCAGCGACACCAGCCCCCCCAGGATCCACGGCCAGCTACGTACTGCGTAGTGCACAAAATTGAACCATAGCGTCGCCAGCAGCGAATGTTTTTCGTTCTTGGCCGAGAACATGCGCTGCGCGACGAACCCCCCGCCGCCCGGTTCGGCTCCCGGATACCAGGTGGCCCCCCAGTTGACCGAAATGTACACCAGGAACGTGATCATGGGCATCCAAGCCGAATTGAGGTCGGGCACGAAGCTCAGCACCGAACCATGGCCGCCGGTGGTAACGCCGCGCAACTGGTCCACGGTGGAGAGTTTCAACTTCAGTTGCTCGATGCCACCCACAGCGCCGACAGCGAATATTGCCAGCAGGGTCACCATGACCATGGCGATGATGAACTGCACCAGGTCGGTGACCAAAACTCCCCAGAGCCCGGAAAGTGTAGAAATGAGCGAGGTCACGGCGATAAGCCCCAGCACCATGGCCAGCGCGGTCAACTTATTTACGCCCAGAATCATCGACAGGATCTTCACCATCGCAAGGTTCACCCATCCGAGCACGATGCAGTTGATGGGCAGGCCGAAGTACAAGGCGCGGAAGCCGCGGAGAAAAGCCGCCGGACGGCCGCTATAGCGGATCTCGGAAAACTCGATGTCGGTCATCACTCCCGAGCGGCGCCACAACCGGGCGTAGAAGAACACAGTGAGCATGCCGCTGGCCACAAAGTTCCACCACAACCAGTTCCCCGCGATGCCGCCGCGGGCCACCATGCCCGTGACCGCCAAGGGCGTGTCGGCGGCGAAAGTGGTGGCCACCATGGAAGTGCCGGCCAGCCACCAGGGAACGCTGCGGCCGCTCAGGAAAAACTCATTCACGCTCGTAGCAGCTCTGGCCTTGTAATACAGGCCGACGCCGATACTGACCGCGAAATAGAGCGCTACAATGGTCCAGTCGATTAAGGTGAGTTGCAAAGTGAACCGTCCCGCGAAAAGGCTCATTATACTCAAGCTTCTTCTGGGATGCTGGTTCTGCGGCCTCGCACAGCGTCTCAGCCCCGCGGAAATGGCCATCCAGGCCCGCCGCGCCATGGAAGAGGGACGCTACGATGAAGCTGCCGGCCTGTATGAAAAACTGGTGGAAATAGATGCTTCGAATTCCGGCCTGGTGATGAACTTGGGGCTGGCGTTGGAAGCGGCCGGCAAGCCGCGCGAGGCGGTGGCGCAGTTCGAGCGCGCGCGAAAGATGGATCCCAGCCAGGCTGCCGCTTCCATCGCCGCCGGCCAGTGCTGGCGCAAGTTGGGCGAGCCGGCCAGAGCGCTGGAGGCTTTCCAGAGAGCCCTGAAACTAGAGCCGCACAGCCGCCACTTGCGTCTGGAGGTGGCTGACGCCTACTACGCCCTGCAAGACTACCAGCGGGCGGTCGAGTTTTATGAGCAGTACACCAGCGTGGACCAGCATGAGGCGCGCGCTTGGAAACAACTGGGCCTGAGTTACGCGCGCCTGGGGCAGGCGCGCGCCGCAGAACTAGGCCGCCTGGCTCCCCAGTCCAAGCTCTGGCGCGATCTGGTAGCGGACTCGGATTTGTATCGAGAAGCGCAGGCCAAGCCAGCCCCCGCGCCAAAGTCTCCCGCGCCGGCCGAACCAGACTGCTCCCTGCCCAGCCACGAGTGTGAGTTTCTGGCCGGACACTACCGTCAGTTGATTGCCTCTCTTACGCCTCCGAAGACCGCGGAGGCGCTCTACTGGCAGGCGCGCTGTTATGAGGAACTGGCTTTCCTGGCTTTCTCCCAGCTCAGCGGCCTGCTGCCGCCCGAAGAGATCCGGGCGCTGCTGGCGGAAGCGGGAGCCGGCGGGGTCCGCTAGAAAGCGCAGCCGTGCGGCTGCCTCATGGAAAGACGGGTCTGACCGGCGAGCCATTGACGAGGGACCGTTCGCGCGGCAAGGCTACCGCGTCTCCCTCGGCAAGCCCCGGTTTCACCTCGGCGCGCGTCACGCTGGAGGCCCCCAGCACGAGAGGCCGCCACACGACACGGTCGCCTTGGAGAACCAGCACGCCCACTTGCTGGCCCTCCTTGCGCAAGGCCTCCTTCGGGATGGTGAGAGCGTTATCCACCACTCGCGAGAGAATTTCGGCATTGATGTTGGCGCCGGGCGGCAATTGGAGCCCGGGGTTCTCGATAATGCACACCACCTCGCCGACCTGGCGCGTGCCCACAGAAACGATCTCGGCGGGTAGTCTCTCGACCTGGCCTTGCCAGCGTGTGCCCGGTAGAGCGTCCCAAGTGATTGCAACCGGCATGCCTTGGGAAACGCGGCCCAGCTCCGGTTCATCCACATAGACCGAGACTCGCACCCTTTCTAGG
>CAYSBM010000465.1:0-3097 GCA_964429095.1 uncultured Solibacteraceae bacterium
AAACAGGGCCGCTAGCCGGCTTAGAGCCGGACTGAAGCCCGCACGGCTGGCCCTCTCACTTTATTCCGGCTTCTTCCCGCCAAGACTAGATGGGCGGTGCGACCCGCTCGCACCCACCCGGCGCCTCTCTAGATTAACCTCCCTGTGACCCCACTCTGCTTGCCCCCGGCACTTGTTCCAGACGGCCGGTCTTGACATCATACAAGTACCCGTAGATCGAGATGTAGCCAGGGACCAAGGGGTGAGACTGTATGCGCTCGACGTCATCGCGGACGCTTTGGTGTTGATCCTTAATGGTGAGCCACTCGATGTACTCGCCGGCGCGGGAACCGGGGCCTCGCCCCGTGTCTCGCCACTGTCCATTGGAGAGCGTGGCCGTTTCCAGGCTGTTGGCCAGCAGGCTGCGCATGATGTCGTTGGTGAAAAACTGCATCCCGCAGTCGGTGTGGTGGATTACAAACCACTCGCGCGTGCCGAGCAGCTTGTAGCTGATGACCAATGAACGGATGGCGTCATCGCTGGCTCGTCCGCCCGCGTTGCGGATCACATGGGCGTCTCCTTCGGCCAGGCCGGCAAACTTTGCCGGATCGAGACGGGCATCCATGCAGGTTAAAATGGCCAACCTGCGTCGCGGGGCCGCTGCCAAATTGGCTGTTTCGCCAAAGGTTTGGGCGTAGGCTTGATTGGCCGCGAGAATTTGTTGTAAAGCATCACTCATAGAACCACCTCCATACATACAATTATAGATCAAGATAATGGTCTTTGCCACTACAATCGTCAACATCTCTTTTCAGCACGAGCAACTGGCTTCAAACTTTTTCGGGGACGACGTAAGGGGCGCGGTAGTGACGTTTGAGCATGGCGTTGGCTTCGGCGGCCATGGGGCCAGTGAAGCGTTCGTTGGCGGAATTCATCTCGAGCCATGGCCCCAGGACAGCGGGATGGCGGTTCAGGTCCACGCCATGCGCGGCGAGGTGTGCCTGGAACCGGCCGAAGGTCTCCAGGGCCGGTTTGTCTGAGCTCAGAATTTCCCGGATTTCCTCTGGGGAGCGGGTGGCGCCCAGGCGGTAGGAGATGTTTCCCATGTGAGAGAGGCAGGCGGAAAGATGGCCTTGTTCAATGTCAGTCTTGATGTCCTCGCGCCTACGGCTGCGCACGGCTCGAATGAAACTGGTTTGCGGGTCGCAGCTTCCAGCGTCGTCAAACTTCGCGATCTGCCTGCCCGAATAATCGTAAGCTGCCGAAGCGGAGGTGTCCAGGTAGCCGTTCTCACATTCGAAAAAAACGCCGGTATTGGCCTTGCCGCCGCGCCAGGAGTTCCGGATCTCCACGCCTCGCAATGTGCGGGCACGGTAAACGTCCATATTCTCGGAACCTGGCTTTTCAGGCAGCCCCCGAATTTCAAAGATCACAGGTGCCGTGCCGTAATCGAGCAACGCGAGGAAGGTGTTCGGCGTTTCGCCGGCATCTTGGTAGCCGAAACGACCGCCGAGGCCCATGACCCGGCGCGGCAGACCTTTCTCGCCCAGCGCCCACCGGATCTGGTCCAACTGGTGGGGGGCGTTGTTGGCGAACTCGCCGCCGCCGGTATCCCAGACCCAATGCCAGTCGTAGTGCAGTTCGGCTCGGTCGATGGGCCCTTTCCTTGCCGGTCCGCACCACAGATCATAGTCTACGGTCTCAGGGATGTGGCCCTTGCCGGGCACTTTCCCAATGCTCGCCCTGTACTTGTACACGAATCCGCGGACTAGCTTGATACGGCCCAGTGCGCCGGACTGCAAGTAAGCGATCTGGCGCTCGCAAGCCATACTGGAGCGCGAATCAAGATCGGCCTGTACGATGCGGTTGTATTTCCGGGCGGCCTCCACCATCTTGCGGCCCTCCCAGATGTTATGCGAAGCAGGCTTTTCGACGCAGACGTCCTTGCCCGACTGGCAGGCCCAGATTGTGAGCAAAGCGTGCCAGTGGTTGGGGGTAGCTGTAGACACGGCATCGATGTCCTGGCGGTCGAGCAAACGCCTGATGTCCTGGTAACCTTCAACCCGTAGGCCTGCCTTCGCGAGATTACCGGTCTCGCGCTCCAGCACGGCGCGGTCGGCGTCGCAAAGGGCCACCAGGCGCACGCCGGGCATTTTCAGGTAATTGCGGATGTGTGTGCGTCCGTGCCCGCGAAAGCCGGCCACGGCGACGCGGATATCCCCGTTCGCGCCCAGCACGCGGAGGCTGGCAGCGCAGGCTGTTTGCCTAAGGAAAATTCGGCGTTGCATAAGCGCCATCCATCATACACGGATCCGGCCGGGGTGGGAAGCGGCGACAGCACAAGTAGTTCTTGCGTCTTGCCGAGAGGCATGCCATAATTTGGTTCAAACTGATTCAAACCGTATTACAATATCTTAGCGGTCTTGTAAGGACGTCATAAGAAAACACAGAGAAGGAGGTTTGAGACAATGTTCGAAAGCCTCGATGATCAGATGAAGCACGATATGGCCGCAGAATCGTCGAAGAAAGAACGAATTCTTTGTTGGGTTGCGGCTGTGGCGGCCACCGTGCTGGTCCTGGGCGGTGTGTACTTCGGCGTGAAGATGCTCGAATGACGTCAGTCGGCCGTTTTTGGGCCGGCTAGCGAAGCCGGACCGATGAGTTCCATGATGCGAGCCACCCTGCCAGGATAGGCGGGAGAGGGGTTGTATGTGCGCAGAATGCCGCGCAACCCCTTGCTCCGGTAGGAGGGGGAGTTTTTCAAGCGCTCGGCCACATGGTGAATGCCGGCTCGCACACTTACAAAGACCTTGCTGGAGGATCCCCACCCCATGATGTTGTTGTTGCGGTAAGTCTTGCCCCCCGTGCTTTCCAGAAAGGCGATGCTGGGCAGCAGCCTCCAGTCCAGACCATGGCGGTCCGCCGCCAGCAAGAAATCCTCCGCCAGTTCGCGCGCCGGGCACCCGCGGTCCCCGAAGAACTTTTCCAGGTGAGACCGGCGTGGGTCATGCAGATAAGGTGAAACTGGAACGCGCTGCTCAGGGATGATCGAGGGCGCAAGAAAAAGTGCTGTCAACAACCCGCCGCCAAGGGCGAAAGATGTATTCAATCTCACTTC
>CAYSBM010000466.1:0-3092 GCA_964429095.1 uncultured Solibacteraceae bacterium
CGATCTCCTCCAGGTGTATCTCTGTGGCTGGCAACTCGCTCTTGCGCACCAGGAAGGAGAAAGTCTGGCGGTAACTGGAGCTGGTGAACAGCAACAACTCGGCTCCAGCGCGCGATAGAGCATCCAGGGCTCGTGACATGATCGCGGTCGGCGTGACCAAGGCGCCCGCGGGCTCGATCGACAACAGGGCGACCTCACCCAATGAGGTGACCGCCCGAGGGACGGGCCATGGTTCTAGAGCCGGCACAATTTTGGTGCCGGGTTTGGAGGGCGCAAAACTGTTCTTGCTCCAAACCGGAATTCGCTTATCCACCAGCGGCGCAAGTGTCCTCGGGTGCAACACTTTCGCGCCGTTGTAAGCTAGCTCCGCGGCCTCTTGATAGGTCACCTCATCCAGCACCGCGGCGTCGGGCACCAGGCGGGGGTCGGCCGTCATTATGCCATCGACGTCGGTCCAGATCCAAACTTCCGCGGCGTCCAGCGCAGCCGCCAAGATCGAAGCCGAGTAATCCGATCCCCCCCGGCCCAATGTGGTGGGGCGGCCGTCCAGAGTTGCTCCGTTGAAACCCGTGACGACCGGGATCGCGCCGGACTCTAGCAGAGGGATCAGCTTCTCCCGGCAGCGAAAACGTGTCTCTGCCATCAATGGGTTGGCCTCGCCAAATGCCGCGTCTGTGACGATCACCTCAGATGCATTCACCGCCGCCGCCGGATGTCCTTCCGCCTCGAGATGCGACGCCAGAATCAGCGCGCTCATCCGCTCTCCAACGGACAACGCCTCATCCACAGCCCGCGCCGGACGCTCCCCGAGCATCAGCATGCCTCTGGCCAAGCGCTCGAACTCGGAGATCAACGCTTGTATGCCAGCCTCGGCCGCCTCCCTGCTTTCGCCTTTCAACAACTGCCGGCATGCCTCCAGGTGGCGTTCGCGCAGATTCAGAATGTTGGCTTGCACGCCGCCTTCATCGCCGGCCTCGGCGTGCCGCATCGTGTCCAGCAGTAGATCGGTCACTTTCGACATCGCCGAGACTACCGCCAGCACGGGCCTGTGGGCGCGCTGCTCGCATATCAGGTGGCCTGCTACCCGGATGCGCTCACCCGATCCCATGCTGGTGCCGCCGAATTTCATCACCAGCAGGTTTTCCATGGTGTACGTCTCTTCCATATTTATTTTCAAATTCTTGACCTAGTATTTGGGATAAGGAGGCTTGTGGTGTGCCGGCGGCGGATTACGCTTCAACTCCTCTAACAGCACCTGTACCGCTGTCTCCAGTTGCGGGTCACGGTCCTGCCGCGCCAGGTGTGGATCGTAATCCACCTCGATGTCTGGCGCCACACCGTAATTCTCAATCTCCCACTTCCCCTCCGGGGTCCAGAATCCGCGGTTTGGTGCGCTCACTGAGCCCCCGTCCACCAACTTGGGCACGGGCGCATAGAAGCCCACCAGTCCACCCCAGGTGCGCTTGCCGATGAGCGGTCCCAGGCCCGCGCGGCGGAAGTAGTAAGGCATTGAATCACCTCCCGAGCCGGCATACTCGTTAATCAGCATGGCCTTGGGGCCAAAGATGCCCGCGATGGGTGTGGTCATGTCCCGGCCTTCGCGCGTCGAACGATAGTTTTGCAGCTTGTGGCTCAAGTAATCGATGACATAATCCGCCGACAGCCCACCGCTGTTGAATCGTTCGTCGACGATCACCCCTTGCTTGCCCGCTTGGGCAAAAAACCAGCGCGTGAAGTTAGCATAGGCGCCGCTGGAGGTGTCCGGCAGATGGAGGTAGGCCAGACGTCCGTTGCTGAGACGGTCCACCAGCCGGCGGTTGTCCTCCACCCAGGCTATGTAGCGCAAGGGTTTCTCATCGGCTACCGGCTCCACAATCACCTCGCGTGAGCCCTCGCCAGAAGGATTCGGTCCCACGCGCAACACCACCCGCCGCCCGGCCGTTGCCTCCAGCGCTGCATACACATTGTCCGATGCCCGTATCTCACGCCCGTTTACCGCCAGCAGATACTCCCCTTCCACCACGTTGACTCCCGGAGGCGCCAGGGGCGCGCGCAACTGAGGCGACCAGCTCTCGCCGTCGTAAACCCGCGCAAAGCGGTAGCGGCCGTTTTCGAGCCGGTAATCGGCTCCTAGCAAGCCGCCGGGCACCTTCTTGGCCTCGGGCATGTCACCCCCGACGATATACAGGTGGCCCACGCTGAGCCGGCCGTACATTTCCGCAAATAGGTAATTCAGCTCGGCGCGCGAGGAGATCACCTCCAGATAAGGCGCAAATTCGCGCTCCAGCGCACGCAGATCTAAACCATGCAGATTGGGGTCGTAGAAAAAGTCACGCTCGATGCGCAGCGACTCGCGGAACATTTGTTTCCATTCCTGGCGCGGTTCCAGCCACATCTGCATCCCGTCCAGCCGTAGTTCGCCCTCGCCTGTCTTGAGAGGCGCAGCCGATGAGGCAATCACCGTTCTTGCGCCCACCCGCACCAGCATCTTGTCGCCATTGGCCGCAAGCGCAAGCAAGCTGACACCCTCGGCCAGCTTGGTGGCTGTGCGCTTGGCCAGGGCGAAGCGGTGCAAAATGGGCGTCGAGGGAACCCCGGCCGGCATGCCGACCGGTCCACTTTCGACCAGAAACAAAATTCCCGGCTTGCCTGCCACCAGTTCCCGGTAGTTGCGCGCGGGCAAAGGCAGAGCCAGGATGCGGCGGCCCGGGCGGTCGAAATCGATCGTGACTGGGAGTGGTTCTTTGGCTTTGGGCTCGGAGGAGGAGCTCTTCTCCCTCTCTTCGTCGCTTTCGGGCGCCAGTGGCGATGGCAGATCCTTGCGCAGCACGAAGACATAGACAGAGCTGCTTACCGGCCGGTTAAAGCTCCACATGGTGCCTTCCACCAGCGGGCCGGCATTCGTGCTGGAGGTAAAAAACAAGTACTTGCCTCCTGCGTCGAAAACCGGGCAGGATGCAAAGCTCATCCCGTCGGTCAACTGGTGGGCACGGCCCGTATCGAGCGACTAGACGTAAACCGCCCGCATGTGGCTGGGCAAGAACTTCGTGTAGCGCAGCCACCGGCGGTCGGGCGACCACTTTGGCGCCGGC
>CAYSBM010000467.1:0-3090 GCA_964429095.1 uncultured Solibacteraceae bacterium
GGTCAAGAACGGCTCGCTGATTCCGCTGGAAGCTGAGCAGGTGGGAGCAGCCATGGAACTGCACTACTTCCCCGCCCTGGGCGCTGAGTTCTTTCTGGCCGAGAAGGAGCCGTGGAACCCTTCGCAATTTCACGCCTCACAAGCAGGCGATTATTACCGTTTGGAAACCGAATCGAAACAGGATCGAGACTACGAGTGGGTGGTGCATCACCTGGACCCTCCGTCCAAAGTATGGGAAGCCGAAGACGTCTACTTGCAGGTGAGTGAGCGCGCTCTGCTGGCCAACGGCTGCTGGTACTACGACCGGGAAAGGCACAATCTGCATGTACGCCAGCGCGGCCGGGCTGGCGCAGACCAGGTCATCCATATCGCGTTCTGAAAAGCAGTTGCCGCCCAGCCGCACCTGGTGTTACGCTCGCATCCGGAACGCGTTGCCGAGCATCGGATCAGTGAGGGGGATGGAAAATGAGAATTCTGATCGCCGCAGCCGCGGCTGCGGCTCTGGCGGCCCTGCTGGCTTGGGGCCAACTGGCCAAGGGCAAGACGCACCTGAAAGTGGGTGACATGGCGCCAAACTTCACGCTGCCCTCCACGACAGGCGGCGACTTCACGCTGTCGGATTACCGGGGCAAGAAGAGCGTGGTGCTGGCGTTCTTCCCAAAAGCTTTTACCGGTGGATGCACGAAGGAGATGACTGCCTACCAAGCCGGCCTTTCCGACTTTAGTTCCGCCGAGGCGTTGGTGGTTGGCATCAGCACGGACGACCTGGAAACGCTCAAACGGTGGTCGGCGGAACTGAAGACTGCGTTTCCGCTGCTTAGCGACGCCGACCGAAAGGTCAGCGGGCAATACGGCGTGCTGGCGGGCGTTCTTGGGTTCGCCAACCGCACAACCTTTGTCGTCGACGCCGAGGGACGGATACAGCACATCGAGGAAGGCTCCGCGGCGCTGGACCCGGCCGGCGCTGCGACGGTTTGCAAACGCATAAGCAAGAAGCCTTGAACGGCAGACAAATGGAGCCTCGCCGTATGGGCCCGTCCTTGCGGGCGGGCCCACGGCATTTGATCGGAGGAGACGTTTGTCAACGCCCTACGCAGGAGGACATTCAAACGCTTTGATTCATTAGTGCGCCAGCGCCGGAAAGCTTCTCAACCAAACTCCGCGGCGCCATCGCTGGGCTGGCATAGATACGTATCCGGTCTTACTTTGAAACGCTGCTGGTATAGGTTCTCTATGCGAGCGCGGAACTTTTCGGCGGAGCCAGGCCGCACCAAATTCACCGTACAGCCGCCGAAGCCTCCCCCCGTCATGCGGGCGCCCAAGACGCCCTCCATTTCCACAGCGCGATCCACCAGGAAGTCCAACTCCTCGCAACTCACCTCATAATCGTGTTGCAGGCTGCGATGCGAACTAAGAAACAACTCGCCCATGCGCTTCAGATCCCCGGCGGCCGAGGCGGTGACAAACTCTTCTACGCGCAAGTTCTCACTCACCACATGGCGCGCCCGGCGGTAGACCAAGGGCGGCATCCAAGCATCGCATTGTTCCAGCAGGCCGGCATTTACATCCCGCAAGCTGGACACCTCCGGCACCTTAGCGCGGATCGCGTCCACAGCCTGGCGGCACTCCCGCACGCGGTCGCGATAGGCTGAGGCCCCGAGTTCATGCTTTACCATGGAATTCACCACCACGATGGCGACACCGTCAGGCAGACGAACCGTCTGGTGATCCAGCGTGCGGCAATCAATACAGATGGCAGCCCCGGCCACCCCGAACAAAGAGATGAACTGGTCCATGATGCCGCATGGCAAGCCTACGAAACCGCTCTCGGCCCTCTGGCAGAGGCGCGCAATCTCCAGCCGACTCATCCGGCCCGGCTCTTCCAGCAAAGCCAGGGCCACGGCGACCTCAAGCGCGGCGGAGGAACTCAGTCCTGCGCCCACCGGCACCGTGCTCCACAGGTAGAGATCCGAAGGAGGCAGGCGGCAGCCGGCGCGGACCAATTCGCGCGCTACCCCGACAACATAATCACTCCAGTCCCCGCACGGCTCCAATTGTTCCAGAGCATCAACCGGATAGTCACGCTGCTGGCGCATGGTCTCAGACCACACGCGCAAGCGCCCGTCCGCATTCGGCCCTACAGCGGCGTAGCAAGCCATTTGCAGAGCCACTGGAAGAACCAGGCCCTGGTTGTAATCGGTGTGCTCCCCAATCAGGTTGACCCGTCCCGGCGCTCGCACCATCCGTTTCGGAGCCACACCTCCGAATTGGCCGCCAAAACCAGTAGTCAGGAATTCCGCCGTGCCAGCCATAACAGCATTGCTCCGAACAACAGCATCGATGCCCCGGCGTACAAATTGGCATTCACCTGGGTCAGCGGCGCGCGCACCGCCGGTCCGATCAAACCAACAGCGCAGAGAATCGAGCCGATCAGCACGAAAAACAAACCGGAAGGCGTCCTAAGATCCCACATCGACGGTTACCAGAAAAGGAAATTTAACAAGAGGCAAATTGCGCCCACAATTACCGCCAGCACTTCAGCGCGTTCATACCAGACCGCGTCCCGCTCACGGGCGGATTCGGTCAATCCGTAAACCAGGCCGCGCAGTTCGGCTTGCGGGCGCGCGCGTGTGGCCAGGCTGACGGCAATGGTCACCACAAAGCAAACAGTCCAGGCGACGATGGCGATCCAAAAGTTCTGGGCCATCGTGGAGGGGAATTCGTGCACTGCACCGATCCAGCCGCCTTTGCCTTCGGCCAGGGTGAGACCGTGGGTCAAGGCCGCCGCCCCGGTGCCGGCTAGCAAGCCAGTGAATGCGCCATGGCCGGTGGCGCGCCGCCAAAACATGCCCAACAGAAAGGTGGCGAACAAAGGCGCATTCACAAAGCCGAAGACCAACTGCAACAGGTCCATGATGTTGTTATAGAGCCGCGCCAAATAGGCCGTGGCGATGGATAATGCAATACCCGCCACGGTGGTCCAGCGTCCCACCCACAGGTAATGCGAATCCGGCGCATGGCGGCGCAGATAGCTTTGATAGATATCGAAAGTGAAAACGGTGTTGAATGCCGTCACGTTGCCCGCCATGC
>CAYSBM010000468.1:0-3080 GCA_964429095.1 uncultured Solibacteraceae bacterium
CCCCGCCTCCGCCCCCGGCTATATGGTGGACTACGATTGGGACATCGTTGAGCGGCTGGGCGTGGATCTTCGGACTCTGCGCCTGCGCTACACCGGCCCCCCTTTGCCCACCTTCGATGACGGCCGTCTGCAAAACTATTGGGGCGTCATTTATAAGCCCGTCCGGAATGAGGTGGGCACCTACATGGAGAGCCAGTATCTGCCATACGCCGGCTTTGAGACGATGGCGGATCTGGAGAGGTATCCCTGGCCCGATCCCGATTGGTTTGCTTATGACGAACTTGCCGGACAATGCCGCCAGCTCGGCGGCTGCGCCATCGTTTATGGCTGGCCCGGCAATATGGACTTGATCAACGGCACGGCCTTTGGGCGCGGCTTCGAACAGACGTTGTTTGACTTGGCTACGGAAAACCCCGTCGGGCTGGGCATCATCGAGAAGCGCTTCGAGTTTCATCTGGAGCAAACCCGCCGCGCTCTGCTGGCCTGCCAGGGCCGCATCGACATCGTCTGGATCGGCGACGACTACGGCACCCAGCGGGGCTTGCTGCTGCGCCCCGAAAAGTGGCGCAAGTTGTTCAAGAGCAAATTGCGGGCCTTCGCCGATCTGGCGCACCGCCACGACGCCAAACTCATGCTGCACTCCTGCGGCTCTACGCGCCCCATCTGGCCGGATTTGATCGACATTGGCCTGGACATTTACGACACGATTCAGCCGGAAGCCGCCGGCATGGTCCCCGAGGAACTCGCAGCCGAGTTCGGCAAACATATTTGCCTGCACGGCGCCATCAGCACGCAGCGGCTGATGCCGTTCGCAACGCCCGCCGAAATTGAGCGCGTGGTCCGCAGCCGCATCGAATCCATAGGCGCCCAAGGCGGTCTGATCTTGGCGCCCTCGCACAATTTCCAGCCCGATACCCCCCTTGACAACATTCTGGCCATGTACCGCGCCGCCGGCTCCCTCCCTGCTGAAATTGCGCCTGCCTGAAAGACGCTATGGCGCGTGCTGTGATGCCGGACGGTACGGCCGGCTGCGGCGTGGGCCGGGTGATTTTTGGTACAAAGAAAGTAGGTCCTCACGATTCCTGGTTCTGAAATGCCCAATTTGACCGAGATGCCGTCTGGAGTCTGCCGTACCACTTTTGACAACGGCCTGCGTGTGGTTTCCGAACGGATGCCGCATGTGCGCAGTGTCTCGGTAGGAGTGTGGATCGGCGCCGGTTCGCGCCGGGAAACGCCCGAGCAGAACGGCATCTGCCACTTCATTGAACACATGCTGTTCAAGGGCACCCGGAATCGCACTGCCGAACAGATCGCGCGCAGCGTGGACTCGATCGGAGGCAACCTGGACGCCTTCACCGCCAAAGAACTGGTCAGTTTTAACACCAAGGTGCTCGACGAGCACCTTCCCCTGGCCTTCGACGTTCTGGCGGACCTGGTGCTGAACCCCCGCTTTGCCCCCGAGGACATCCAAAAGGAAAAAGGTGTTGTCTTGGAGGAACTGAAAATGGAGGAGGACAATCCTGAATACCTGGTCCACGAAATTTTCTCTTCCAATTTCTGGACCGGGCATGCCCTGGGTAAGCCCATCCTGGGGACCCGGGATTCCATCGCGCGCTTTGACCGGGAGATGGTGGACAGCTTTTGGCGCCGCTATTTCACGCCCGCCAATATCGTAATTACCGCGGCCGGCAATCTCAATCATGAGCACGTGGCCGGTTTGGCGGACAAGTATTTTGGCGCCTTGCCTGCCTCAAGCCCCGCGCCTCCGGATGAGGCTCCCACCACCCGGGCCGCGGTCACCATCCGCAATAAGCGTTCTCTTGAACAGGTGCACGTTTGCCTCGGTGTGCCATCTTACCCCCTCACCCACGAGAAGCGTTACGCCTGTTACGTCCTGAATGTCCTGCTCGGCGGCGGCATGAGCTCACGGCTGTTTCAGAAGATCCGCGAGCAGCTCGGTCTGGCTTACGCGGTTTTCTCTGAGCTGAGCCTTTACCGCGACACGGGCTGCCTGCTGGTTTACGCCGGCACCTCAGCCCGGACTTTGCGGCGCGTCGTCGATAGCACCATCGAGGAATACCGCACGCTCAAGTGCCAACCCGTTCCCGCCGAGGAGTTGCGCCGCGCCAAGGACCATCTGAAGGGATCACTGTTGCTGGGCTTGGAATCCACCGCCAGCCGCATGGCCAACCTTGCCCGCCAGGAACTCTTCTTTGGCCGCTTCTTTGGCCTGGACGAGTTGCTCCAGGGTATCGAAGACGTCACCACTGAAGACGTGTGCAGCGTCGCCCGGGAGTTATTTGACGGCGGGCGCATCGCGCTTACCGCGCTCGGCAACCTGGGACGGATGCGCATCGGGCGTGAAACCCTGGCTTGCTGACGCTTGAGGGGACCCACAGTAGTACACTGTGATTTGCTCCATGCGGGCCTTCGCCAGACTCCTGATCCTTGCGCTGGTGGTTATTGCTGCGGCGCCGGCGGTGGATTTCGCCGCCCTTCAGCCTGAGGGATATGTGAGCGACTTCGCGCGCGTGGTGGATCCGGCCAGCCGGGCTATGCTGGAACGCTACTGCCGCCAAGTCGAAGACGCCACCGGCGCGCAACTGGCGTTTGTCACCCTCGACACGCTTGGCGGCGAACCCATCGAGGATGTAGCCAACTCCATTTACCGCCGTTGGGGTGTGGGCCGGAAGGGGAACAACGAAGGCGCGCTGCTGCTTCTGGTCGTCGGTGACCGGCGCACGCGCCTGGAAGTGGGCTACGGCTTGGAGCCAATGATCCCCGACGGTTTCGCCGGCAGTGTCCTGCGCGAGATGCGCCCCGCGCTGCGGGAAAAACGTTACGGTGAGGCGCTGTTGGCTGCGGCGCAGATCATCGGTTCCCGTATTGCAGAGGCCAAGGGCGTGGCCTTAACTGCCGAGCCTGCTAGACGCCGCCCCGTGCGGCGCCAGCAGCCCATCCCCTGGTGGATCATGCTGGGAGGATTAGCCGTTCTGGTATGGCTCTTGAGCCTGGGCGGCGGCACACGCGGCGGGGGTGGCGGAGGAGGTTTCCTAGCCGGCATGTTGCTCGGCAACATG
>CAYSBM010000469.1:0-2650 GCA_964429095.1 uncultured Solibacteraceae bacterium
CTCCGGCTCGGCTTCCGAGGATGTACTCCCGCACGGCTTCTTGGGCGTCCTGCGCAGCGGCTGCCAGGCGCGCCACGCGTCGTTTCACCTCGCCGGGCTCACCCCGCTCCAAGAACGTCTCCGCCACCGCAGCCTGCATCTTGATGTAACCCAACACCTGGCTCAGCGTGTCGTGGAGTTCCCGCGCCACGCGTTCGCGCTCGCGAAGCGTGGCCAGCGCGCGCTGCTGTTCCAAAAGTTGCGCCTGCGCCTGCTTTTGTCCCGTCACGTCGTCCAGCAGAATCAACGTTCCGACACGCAGGCCCCGCCGGTCCTTCAATGCGGAGTTGTGGAGCGCATAATGCCTGGCAGCGTCGCCCGTGCCCAGCGTGACTTCGGTTCTCTCCCTCCGGCTGCAATCGGGCAGAAAATCGGCGAGCTTGGCGCCCCTTGCGCGCGCGGCGCAAACACCAAGGAGCATCTCTGCAGCGGGATTCAGGTCCATGATCCGCCCTTCGCCGTCCAACACGAGCATTCCCTCCCGCATCTGGTCGAGCACCGTCCCTCGCGCGATCGGAATAAGGTTAAACAGGCGGAAGCGAAACAACGCGAGCACGTACATGGCCGCAGTGAAGTTGAACGTCAGGATGACGGGATCCAAGGGCATGACCGGGATTACGCCGCCCGTTCTTAGCCCGTACGCCACACGCACGACGAGTTGCCCGCAAAGGCAAAAAGCCACTGGCAAACGGTGGAGCGGCGAACGCCAGAAAAGCCAGGCAAACACCAACACAGTCGTTACTGCCAGCGAATACGTGTAACCGACAAGAACCCAAGCGGCGGTGTTGTTCAGGAGGCGAACCGTTCCCTCATACGTGAAACCCGACCAAAGAAGGTGGTGGATATCGTTAGTGAGAGCCAGCAGCAACCACAGAAGCGGCGGTGCGGCCGCGAGGACGAAATTGCGCCGGACCAACCAGCGTCTGAGATCGGCATATTCCAGCGCAAACCACACCCCGGTGGTGGCTGTTGGAATCTGCCAGACGCTCTGAACCTTTGCCCAGAAAACCTTGGCCGCCAGATTCGCAGAAGCGATTTCGAGTGCAGAGCCCAAAGCCCACGAGGCGCCGCACAGCATCAAAGCGGCGAACGGAAGTGCTCCTGGCACAGAGCGGCGGCGCCATCCATAGTAGACCAGGATACTCAGGAGCACCGTCGAGACAATCGCCGGCCAAAGGTAGGGAGTGTACTCCAGGCGCCAGCCCATAAAGGAGTCTGAAATATTATAGACTGGCAACAGCGCGATGTCCGGCTTTGGGGTGCGTGACGCAAGCTCAAGTGCCCAGGCCAAGACCGGGAGCGTGCGCCACGCTTGCCGCGCTACTTCAGACCGAACTGGAACCCGATCGACGTCCCATCGTTCAGCTTAATGATGTAGACATACGTATTTCCCGCCGCCAAGCCCTTCGTGCTGATATTGAAGATCCATTGTTGTGCCGTGGAGTCCCAGCGGAACCCCGCGTCGGCGTTGGTCGCGGTGACGGGCTCCTCCACGTTTGTGCCGGTTCCGGCGACGGCTCGCGTCAGAGCAAAGTTGCTCACCACGCCCGCGGCGCCAATGGAGACGCCATTGGCGTCGCAGACGCGGAACTTGGCCGCAATCGTCGCGCCTTGCTTCCATACGCTGGTCCCGTTGGCATTGATCGGTGGCAGGATGGTGTGGCCCACGTCGCCGCCGCATGCCAGTCCGGCGGGAGCATAGAGGATTGTCAGCGTGCCCGGCAGATACGTGATGCTGTAGTTGGTGGACGTCAGACCGCTACAGGTGATGGAATAGCTGCCCACCGGACTGGTTGCGCTGGCGGGACTGGTGCAGTTCAGGGTTCCACCCAGGCTGCCTGGCCCGTCGCCCGGCACGAAGCCCGAATAGTTCGCGGTGAAGACCGGGTTCGGAGCGTTTAGGACCTTGGTCTTGCTGTCCGCAGTAATGGTGAGGGAGACCGGCAAAGCGGCCGTGGTTTGTGTGAGCCTGGCGGCCTTGTAGGTGCTGTCCGCCGCCCAATCGGCAGTGAGGACGCAGGTCCCAGTGCCGCCCGTCATGGTCACGATTGTGCCGCTTACCGAGCACGGGCCCGAGGCGGTGATGGCCGCCGTCGTGCTCGCGTCGCCGACGGCGTAGACGTTGAACTGGTAGCCGTACGTCGCGCTCGCCGGGGCGCCGGTAAAGGTCACACTCGGCTCCGGCTTGGCGAGTTTGAACACGATTCCGCCGGCGTTACCAGAGAGGTCCATGGTTGGCTGGGCCCCGTAGAGGTCTCCCGAGGCGGCCATGGTCAGGCGAGCGAACGGCTGCTCTATCTGCGTGGGGGGCCCCATCCAAGGCAGGTAGGTGAAGTTGTTATCTGACGTGTCCAGTTTGAACACTGCTCCCCTCAGGCTGTGATCCGGTCCTACCCAGGTCGTTCCATAAAGATTGCCCCAGGCGTCCATGACCAGGGCCCCATACGGGTGCCCGCCGGCACACACAAAGTTATGCAGCACGGTCAAATCGCCGAACGTGTCCACCTTAAACACGGTTCCGCAGTATCCGATTCCCCATACTCCTCCATCTCCGGAACCGCCACGAGAGGTCGTGCCGTACAGGTTCCCCGCGGCGTCCATGATGAGACTC
>CAYSBM010000469.1:2660-3070 GCA_964429095.1 uncultured Solibacteraceae bacterium
GTAGGGCACCGCGAGACCGAGAGCGAGAAAGGCCGCGAGGGCCATCCATTTAACAGGTGAGTTCATGGGTCAACTTCCAGATCTGGTCTCGTCGGTCGTAACCGGCTTGGTCCTTCCAGACGTACTTGCGCGAGAGCCAATCCCCGTAAATGCGGAAGATCTTGGTGACCGGCCACTTGAAACCAAAAGAGAAGGTGGTGCGGTCGACGTTCAGAGCGGCGGAGGTGTATAGCTTGAACCCTTTCCCCAATTTCGAGGCGCCTCCTCTATTGGTCGTGCCATAGAGGTCCCCTGAGGAGTCGCTGATCAGACCCGCGACCGGGTTTGCGCCGTCGCTCGCGCCGCCCGCAAAGCCATGCAGCACGGTCAGAGCGCCGGACGGGTCCAGCTTGAACACGGTCCCCAAGTTC
>CAYSBM010000470.1:0-3066 GCA_964429095.1 uncultured Solibacteraceae bacterium
ACCCACCTTTGAATGGCGGGTATCTATGCCAGCCCGGCGAGAAAAGCATCCACAGCGCGGTGAAAAGCCTCCGGCTGGCTCCACATCAGCGGGTGCCCGCCGCGGCGGTGCAGGTACACCTGGCTGTTGGGTAGCATTTCAGACAGCTTCAGCGCCTGGCCGCCGGCGTCAGCGATCATATCGTCGCTGAGCGAGGCGGTGATCAGCACCGGGCAAGCCACTGAGCTAACGCGTTCATCAAAAAAGCCATCCCCTTGTTGTCCCAGGCGTTGCAGCATGGCGGTGTCAGCCTGGACTACACCGCCCCAGTCTTCCCCATGCGCGGACTTCCAGAATTCTGCGGCCAACGGATCGTCCAGGCGGCGTGTGGATGCCAGGTTGGCGGCGGCAGCCGGCGGCAGGCCAAGCTGGCCGCTATCAAAAACCACAGCGCGCACGGCACCCGGGTTTTGGATCGCGGCCCACAGGGCGGCGACCGCTCCGCCGCTGGTGCCAATCAGCACCGCCGGGCCGGCGCCAAGCTGTTCTACCAGGGCGGCCGCGTCCCGCCCGGCCTGCTGGAACCAATCCACGGGCCAGGGAAAGACGCGCTCCGATTGCCCCGTGCCCCAGAAATCCAGCGCCGCGCTGTGAAAACGGTTGCTAAAATACGCCATCTCTCCGGCGAGATGCGGAGATGCGGATGTGTTGCCCGGCAGCAGGAGAAGTGGCGCGCCTGAACCCTGTTCGCGGTAAAAAAGCCGGTGCCCCTCGTTGACAAAATATGGCATCTCAATCACCTCTTCTTCCCCGGCGCCGCGGCAGGTGTTCGCCTTTTGAAGTGTGTTAGAATCATTTTTATATGATTCCAAGTGAAATTATACTGGCATCGAACTCGCCTCGCCGTCGGCAAATGATGGCCTGGACCGGCTGGACTTACATCGTCTCTCCGGCGGATATTGATGAGACGCCCCTGCCCGGCGAAGAGCCGTCCGCTTATGTCAGCCGTCTGGCGGTGAGCAAGGCGCGCGCGGTGCCGCCGGCACACGGTGGCGCGTTCATCGTCGCCGCGGACACCATCGTGGTGGATGGCGGTGACCTGTTGGGTAAGCCCGCCAATCCCGAAGACGCAGCGGCCATGCTGACCCGCCTGCGTGGGCGCTCGCACCAGGTCTATACCGCCATCGCTGTACGGGACGCGGAAGAACGCCTGGAAGCCGACCTGTGCGTGACGCAGGTTCCCATGCGCGCTTACAGCAACTCTGAAATCGAAAGCTACGTCGCCAGCGGAGATCCGCTGGATAAAGCCGGGGCTTACGCGATCCAAAATCGCGAGTTCCACCTGGTGGAAAATTTTTCCGGCTGCTACGCGAGCGTAGCCGGGCTGCCGATCTGCCACCTGCTGCGCACCATGCGCAAATGGGACATGGACTGCGAGACGTCAATCCCGGCCGCCTGCCTGGTTTACCTGGATTACGCCTGCCCGGTCTCCGCCGCAATTTTGCGTGGCGAGAACGCGGGCTGATGGAGGTCTGAATGCGGAAAACGCAATTATTCAAGGTAGTTGACATCTTCCTTCTGCTGGCTGTGCTGCTTTCGGCTTGCGGTGGCGGAGGCGGCGCAACAACAGCACCGACTTCGCTGCCCACGCCACGCGTCAGTGTCACCAGCGCCCCAGACGCGCCCACCGCCGCCCAGACTTTTCTGGACGCCTGGAAAGCCGCCGATTACACAACCATGTACAGCCTGTTGACCAGGGTTGGTCAGGGCGCCATCACCCAGGAGGACTTCACCAAGCGTTTTCCCGCCGCGGCTATCGCGCTCACCCCGCAAGCGGTGAATTTTGAAATCCTGTCTCACATCACCAACACCGCGTCTGCCCAGGTGGCTTACCGGGTGACATACAAAACGGCGATTTTCAACGATATTTCCCGCGACACGATTATGAATCTCACCCTCGAGGATAACAACTGGCGCGTGCAGTGGGATAACACGCTGATCATGCCGGAACTGATCAACGGCAATCATCTGGCGCTGGATTACACCATCCCCACCCGCGGCACCATAAAAGACCGCAGCGGGGCTACCATCGTTTCACAGACCGACGCATACGCGTTAGGGATTATTCCCGGGCAGATCGAAGACGGACAGGAAAAACGTCTGCTCAATATCCTCTCCGATCTGACCAACCGCACACCTGAATCTATCAAAGCGCTATATGAAAACGCCGGGGATGACTGGTATATCGCCGTCGGCGAAGCCCCCGCCTCCGAAGTGGATGCCAAGATGGACACACTTTCGGAAATGGGCGGCATTGTGCTGCGGTCCTTCAGCGCGCGCTACTACCCGGACGGCGGAGTCGGCCCGCACGCCATCGGCTATGTGCAGGCCATCCCGGCTGAAAGCGTTGACGAATACCGACTGCGCGGTTACAGCGGTTCGGAAAAGGTCGGCATGACCGGCCTGGAAAAGTACGCTGAAAAAGAACTTTCCGGCACGCGCGGCGCGTCTCTTTACGTGGTGGATGTCAACGGCGCGATCGTTACCCGCCTGCAACAGGTGGATACCTTGCCAGCGGAAACGGTGGTGACCACCATCGACCGCAAACTGCAGGTTCAGGTGCAGAAAGCCATTGACGGCTTTGAAGGGGCGGGGGTCGTGCTCGAACGCGATACCGGCCGCGTGCTGGCCATGGCTTCAGCGCCGGGCTTTGATCCCAACCTGTTTGAAACCGAAAACTACAACAGCGGCTGGCTGCTGGGTGCCATGGTGAGCGACCCGGAGAACCCGCTGCTCAACCGCGCGGCGCAGTCATCCTTCCCGCTGGGCTCTGTGTTCAAGATCATCACCATGGCGGCTGCCCTGGAAAGCGGTGTTTACTCCAAAGAAACCACGTATGACTGCCAGTATGAATTCACCGAGTTGCCGGGCGATCCGCTATACGACTGGACCTACACCCACAACGTATCTCCCAGCGGCCTATTAACTCTGCCGGAAGGCCTGATGCGTTCCTGCAACCCTTATTTTTATTCCATTGGCCTGAAACTTTTCCGCGAAACAGGGGCCAAAACGGTCTCTGACATGGCG
>CAYSBM010000471.1:0-3064 GCA_964429095.1 uncultured Solibacteraceae bacterium
GAGCGCGTTGAGCTTGCAAGCGGCCAGTTTCTGTTCAGGGAAGGCGAAGCGGGCGATTCGTGTTACCTGGTGCGGGACGGGCAGCTCGATATTTACAAGGAGTCGCCGCAGGGAAGAGTGCGGCTGGCGAGCCTAGGGCCGGGAGCGCTGGCGGGTGAAATGTCCCTGCTGTACGGCCAGCCCCGCACCGCCGATGCGGTTGCCGCCGCCGACACCATTCTGCTCGGCTTTCACCGCCAGACCTTCGACCGCTATCTGGGAAAAGATGGCACGCGCGATCTCGTTGTGCGGCAGGCGGCCGACAGGTTGCTTCAGAACGAGAACCTGCTCGAAGCGCCGGACCGCGAGGATACCGTCGAGGCGCGGCCGTGCTCGCTCGAGTGGCGGACACTGTCTCGGGGCATTTTGGCCCGCAGCTACCCGGTCGCGCGCACGGACGCCGCCCGGTCCGGAGCCGCATGCCTGGTGATGCTCGACCTGTTCAACCGCCGGCCTGCGCTCACGGCGGAGGAGTTTGCCGCCGCCGCGGCCAAGCCGCTGCCGGAAGGACTGCTCAGTCTGGCGTGGCATGCCGAAGAGCGCGGGTATTTGACGCGCCTGCTCCGGGTCGACGCCGGGATGCTGCGCGAGGTCACGTTGCCCGGCATCGTCCGGCGCGGGGAGGAATTCGCCGTTGTCTACGCCGCATCCGTTGGTGATGTGGTTCTGGCGTCTCCCACCCGCGGCCTGGAGCGCCTCGCGCTGAGCGAGTTCGCCTCGGGATGGGACGGGAGGGTGCTGACGGCCTCGCTGGTTCCGGATTTCGCCGCCGCGGGGCGCAAACTGACGGGCCTCATCCGGCAATTCGCGCCGCTGGCGAGGCAGTACAAGGGCTGGCTACTGGCCCTGGGAGTCATCTCGCTGCTGGTGCAGTTGTTCGGCCTGGTCGGACCGCTGATGAGCAAGGTAATCGTGGACAAGGTGTTTGTCAGCGGGGACCGCGCGCTGTTGGCGCTGCTGCTCACGGGAGTGCTTCTCGCCACGGGCTTCCAGATGGCCGCCTCGGCGCTGCGCGAGTACCTGGTGGCCTTCCTCACGCGCCAGGCCGGCGCGGCGCTGCACCTGCGCTTCTTCCAGCATATCCTCGGTCTGACGCAGACCGCCGCCTCGCGATGGTGCACCGGCGATTACCTGGTTCGCTTCGCCGAAAACGACAAGGTGCTGCGCATTGTTTCCGAGAGCGGGTTCAAGATCGTCATCGACTCCGTCATGGTGGTGGTCTACGCCGGATTACTGCTCGGGATGAACGCCCAACTGGGCGGCATCGCGGCGGCGTTCATGGCGGCGATCGGCGGGCTCGTGTTCTGTTCCTCACCCGCGCTGCGGGCGCGCGAAAGGCGGATTTTCGATCAACGCCAGGCTTCCGAATCGCACGTGGTTGAGGTAGTGAACGGCGTTCAAACCATAAAATCCCTGGCCGCCGAGAAACTTACGTTTGAGCGCGGCGCGGGCCTGCTGCGCGCCACCAAGCTGGCCGAGTTCCGGTTCGCAAACTTCAGCTTCAACCTCGGACTCGCGAGCAGCGCGCTGAACCAGGCGGCCACAATCACCATCCTCGGTTTCGGGGCGACGCTGTGCCTGAAGGGCAAGATGACCACCGGGGACTTGGTGGCTTTTCAAAGCCTGTTCGGCGCCGCGCTTGCGCCGCTGCTGAGCCTGGTGAGGCTGTGGGACGAAATGCAGGAATTGCGGGTATCGCTGGAACGCACGGGGGAGGTGCTTTCGGCCGAACTGGAATCCCGGGCATCCGAAGCGCCGGCGTCCGTGATTCAGGGGCGCGTGGAATTCCGGAATGTGAGCTTCCGCTATCCCGGCGCGCAAAGCGATGCTGTGCGCAACTTTTCTCTCGAGGTGCTCCCCGGCCAGAAAGTCGCGCTGGTCGGCCGGAGCGGTTCCGGAAAGACTACAGTCGCCAACCTTCTGCTGAACCTCTATCAGCCCCAGGAAGGAGAGATCCGGATCGACCAAGTCGAGCTGGACCGCCTGGACCGCAACGCCTACCGCAGGCAACTGGGCGTCGTGGAACAATCGCCCCATTTGTTCAGCGGGACCATTCGCGAGAACATCGCGATGGCCAATCCCGGCGCCAGCCTGGAGGATGTTGTCGCCGCCGCGACGCTCGCCGGAGCGCATTCTTTCATCGAGGAGCTGCCCATGGGCTATGACACCCAGATCGGCGAACGCGGCATATCGCTGAGCGGGGGCCAGCGGCAGAGAATCGCAATCGCCCGCGCCGTGCTGGGCAATCCGCGCATGCTAATCCTGGATGAGGCCACGGCAGCGCTGGATACCGAATCGGAAAGCATCATCCAGCGCAACCTAGACGCGCTGATGGCCGGACGGACCACGTTCATCATCGCGCACCGTTTGAGCACGGTCCGCAACGCCGACGTGATCGTGGCCATGGACCAGGGGCGGATTGTCGAGAAGGGCGCACACGAAGAACTGATGGAGGCGTGCGGGCTCTACTACTACCTCCACACGAGGACGAACTGATGGAAACCGAACAGGCGGAAACCAAGGCGGCGACCGCGGCTGCGATTTCGCACCTCGAGCGTTACGCGATCCAGAGCAGGGAGGACGCCGCGCGTTCCGAGGTCATCCGCAAGATGCCGCCCTGGATGGAGCGCGCCATCATCTACTGGATTGCCGGCGCAGTGACGATCACCTTCGCGCTGCTGTTCTTCGGCAAGGTGCACGTCACGGTGGAGGCGAAAGGACGGATCCTGCCAGAGGGGGACGTGGTCGTGGTTCAGGCGTTGCAATCCGGGGTCGTGAACGCCAGTCTGGCGCGGGCGGGCGACCGGGTGCGCGCCGGCGCGCCGCTGGTTCGTCTCGACGTTTCCGAATCCGGCATCAACCTGGCCGAGCTCCAGCGGAAGGAGACCATCGAGAACGCGCAGCTTGAAAGCCTGCACGCCTCGCTGGGCGCGGTGCGAGAAGCGCTTGCAGCCCCGGAGTCGGCCGCCGCCGGACGGTATGCGAATCTTGCGGGCACCGCGGTGCAGGCTATGGCGAACCTCGA
>CAYSBM010000472.1:0-3056 GCA_964429095.1 uncultured Solibacteraceae bacterium
CCTGACCCGTGCCCAGCGCGACAATCTCAAAAACTACGTCAAGGACGCTCGCGCTTGGCTGCAAGCGTTCTTCGGCCTCGACGAGGACGATCCCGTGCCGGCCCGCAAGGAACTGCGGCGATATGAATGCCGGTTCCAACTGGCGCCGGAGGAGGGCGTTCGATTCCCCACGCCTTTTGGCGCGACGTGGGACCATGTTTCCATTCGGGAGACGGCGCAGGGCACAATCAGGATCTCGGTGGACACCATGCGCGTGAGAAGCGCCGCCAGGTATGGCTCCGGCCGGCGGGAAACGGAAGCAGCTCTCGACGCCGGTTCCATCGAGCGTGACTACGACCTGCCATTCTTGCGGCTGGCCGATCGCGCGGGTCGGCCCACTCCGGCCGGCAGGCGGCTGCTGGACGTCCTGCGAGGGTCAGGGAAGGTCACCGCATCGAAGGACGATGCCACCATGCTCGAGCTGTCGCAGTTTCTGTGTGCGCTGATGCAGATCGGCGACCCGCCGTTCCGTTTCAGCTACGGCGCGTGCGCCTGGACCGCCCGCTTTGAGGCGAGCGGTTTCTGTGAAGCCCCGCAGAATGTAGATGTGGGTTGACCAGCGGGGCCTCTGGGATCGGATACAAAAGATGCCAGGAGGGAGTAATTTCCTCCAACGCCGCTCTGACCAGTCCCAGCAAAGGCGACGACACGGCCAAGTGAAGCGGCGCCGAGGCGTTTCTCATTCGCTACGCGGCCTGAACCGCTCAGTTGCCTGTCAGCCAGCAGCCTGCGTGAGTTATGATATGTTCTCGTTGGGGCGCCCCACCCAACTTACACACAGAACAGGGAAGGAATAGATGGCCGTTACGCAGGCTGTAGCGCTAGCGAGAGCTTACGATGGCAGTTGGGTCCCCGGTGACGGTATCCCGTGGGTCTGCCCAGAGTGCTGGTTTACGCTTGCGCCATCAAGTGTTGCATGGGCCGACGCTCGCCGTGCGATGGAAAACCACCTCGAGGGCGGGCACGTGAGAGTGAACGAGAATCCCGAAAGCGAAGAATTTGATGACGTTGATTCGGACCTGACGGACTTCAACGATGATGAATCCGACGAAGCTGCTGTCCGCTGCGATTCGGACGATGTTCCTGTCCACAGCGATATCCGTGCTACGTCGCTGGAAGCACCAGCGCCAGACCCTGTGAAGTGCCCTCATTGCCTTAACCGGATGCCAGAAACCAGTCTTGAGAAACACATCCGGCGAAAGCACCCCAATAAGGCGGTGGCTCTGCCACCGGAAAATAAACAGGGGCCAACTGGAGCTACGATCACGGCCCAAATGCCCCTGCGAACACCAGCACCCGCTGTTCAGACTCCAACTCCAGCACCAGTGTTGAAATCGGCTGCGCCGCCCAAGTTGCCGGTCGTGCAGTTGCCATTCAAGCTGCTACCGCCCGGATCGTGGCAGATCGGCGACGTGATGGACTACTACCGAGCTCAAACACGCGGTAAGCACAGGCTGTTCGGCGGGCGGACTATAGAACCGGAACGCCTGGAAGCACTGATGAGTCTGCAACCGACAAAGTGTTACACAGGGGAGAGGCGCTGGCGAGGATATGTCATCTTCGAGTTTGCAGGCAACAACCGCGTGGTCCTCGAATGCCCCATTGCGCCCAACGCAACGTACGTGCTCTCGGGAGATTGGGAGCGCATGGTGCGCGAAACGAAGGCGACACTGCTGCGTGAGTACCGGATGTACGTCACCAGGATCATTCACAAAAGTAATTGGCTAGAAAATATTCGATATGCGCTCTTGAGCAGACGCTAGTGAGCGTGATATAGGTCCACCTCGCCTGAGCAGCGCAGTCGGCTGCGAAGGCAGCACTGGCGCCGGGAAGTGCCGTCTGCCAGCATAGAAACCCCAGTGCACATCGGCCCCGCGCTGCCGCAAAAGGACTCCCTGAATCGCGGTATAGAACCCGTGATCGGTCCACACGCGATACCGCTGCGGGGCAGATCTTGTCAGGGAAAACGGCATGCCAAGACGCCCACTACTGGCCACGCTGCACCAGCCGCCGCCAGCTCTCCCGCTGGTCCTCCCACAACGGCAGGCGCGCGATGGGACGCAGCATGGCCTCGCCCACGTGGAAGCGGCCGCCTGGCGTCTGAGGCAATCTCAGGATCGCCTCCTGGATGTCCGGCGCGAGCCAGTTGAGCATCATGATCTGGCTGATCCGCTCGCGGCTGACACAGCCGAGCCGGGCGAGATCGGCGTGGCCGCGAATCTCACCCCTGTCGATCATCTGCTGAAACTGGAGCGCCAGCGCCAGCACCTGCGTGATGCGCGGGAAGCGCCCCTGCCTGACTGGTCCCGGAGCAGCCGGCGCCTTCGCTTTCGGCCGCCGGTTGATCTCCCGCACGGTCGGCTGCAATCGGACCTTCACTTCGAGCCCGTTGGATTGGATCGTCATTTGTTCTTCATCACCTCAAGACAGAGCTGTCTGATTCCTGCCGTCCGGAAGCCCACCGTCACCGTGCCGGTGGCTCCGTCGTAGGAAACACGCTCGACGAGCGTCTTCACGAACTTCTCCTGTTCGCGCGGGGTCATCTCGGACCAGACGCCGTCGAATTCGCGGAGGGTCTTTCGCACGCTCGCGACATCCATGGTCTGGCCGACCGACTCGGCCAACTGATCCCGTACCTCGCGGAGCTGCCTTTCGAGAACCGCCGCGCGATCCTGCAAGTCCGCCATGCGGTCGGTCGCCAGCTTCCCGTTCATGCGGACCAGCCCCGCGATCTCCTCTCCGAGGCGCTGGAGCTCCTTCTCCATCACCCGCTTCTCGCGCTCGAGTCCCTCGATCCCGGCGACCCGCTGATCGTCAAGCTGGCGGACCACTTCGGCGACGACGTCCGGATTGGCCGCGATTCCTCGAATCTGGTCCACCACCGCCTGCTCGATCACCGGCGCCGAGACCGACCGGGTCGAGCACTGGTTGTATCCCTTCTGGTGCGCGTTCACACAGACGTAGTAGCGGTAGAGCTTGTTCGGCGCTTTCTGGGTGTAGGTGTGGACCATTCCCGC
>CAYSBM010000473.1:0-3048 GCA_964429095.1 uncultured Solibacteraceae bacterium
CATGATCCCGCGCTCGCCACCGGCCAGGGCGGGCACTTGCGAATACACGGCGTCTGGCGCCAATGTGGCGTCGATCAAATCAAGGTGCGCCCGCACTTGCGCCTCCATGAAGCTTTCCGGCGCGCCGGCGCGGCCAAACGAGGTTTCAAGACGCTCGCGGCGCGGTTCGAGGACGGTGTCCAAATTGCCATGGTCGGCTGGATCGAGCCGGTATTCAAGGCCCTCTTCATCGTACGCCCAGACGGCATACTGGGCCGCTCGCGCATCCAAAAACCGCAAGCGTTGCAAGGTGATTTTTTCGGCTCCCGCCGGCGCCAGCAGCGCCAATCCTTCCACCGTCAAGCGCCGCTCGCGCCGGCGCAGGTAATCCAGCCATATCAAGCCGAACGTCAGGGCCCCGGCGGCCTCGCCGGCCCGCGGGCCGGCCGCCAAAGCCGCCCACCCGCGGCCGCCTTGCCTCAACAGAGCGCGCGGGTAACTTGGCGACAAGCTGTGCGCCAGATCGGGCTCAGAGCTCAATTCTGAAAGCGTCCAATCCGGAAACTGGCGGCGCAAAAAGCGCCTGAATTGCTCACGCAACACGGCGCGTGCGCCACGCCGTTCCAGGACTTGCCCTGCGGGATTGCCCAAGTCCGTCAGCGTGAGACGTCCGGTGCGTTTCGGAAACTTCTCCACCACCAGATCCAGCCGTGCGGCGTTGTGGAACTCCACGCCCAGGACGCGCCGAGTCAGATTGCGCGTCTGGTCCCAGGCCTCGATCCTCACCTGGCCGGCGCGGCATTCAACGCCGTAGCGGCCCGTTTCAAGCAGGATGGGCTCTTGGCCAGGCTCAATCAGAGCCGGCTTGCGGCAACGCCGGAGGAAACCTTCGATCGCCGCCAGGATCCCGGCAAGGCCGTCGGGCACCGTCATTCCCCTCTATTATAGAAACGAGATGCTCGCCCAAAGGCTTCAGCAGGTCGAGGAGCGGATCCAAGCCGCTGCGCACCGCGCCGGGCGCCGCCGCGAAGAGATCACGCTTATCGCCGTCACCAAGATCTTTCCCGCCACTGCCATCCGCGAGGCCTACCAGTTGGGATTGCGTCACTTCGGCGAGAACTACGTTCAGGAGTTCGCCGGCAAGCTCCCCGAACTCGCCGGCCTCGGCCAGGCGACATTTCATTTGATCGGACACCTGCAATCGAACAAGACCCGCATGGCGGCGGAATTGTTTCATGTGATCCAGACGGTGGACACGGCCAGGCTGGCGCGGCGGCTGGCCGAATGCGGCCGCCCGCTTGAGGTCATGATCGAGGTGAAGCTCTCCGAAGAGGAGACCAAAAGCGGTGTCCGGCCTGAGGATTTGCCCTCCTTGATCGAAGTGGTCCGTTCCTATCCCCAACTCCACCTCACTGGGTTGATGACCATGCCGCCGTGGTCCGTCGATGCCGAATTCTCGCGGCCGTACTTCCGGCGGCTCCGCGCGCTGGCCGAATCTTACGGCTTGGCGCAACTTTCCATGGGAATGTCGCACGATCTCGAAGTGGCCATCGAGGAGGGCGCCACCCACATCCGCGTAGGAACGGCGCTGTTTGGGCCGCGCAAGCCGGCGTGAAGATCGGATTCTATTCCCCTCTGCCGCCCTTGCACACCGGTGTGGCCGACTACTCGGCCGCACTGCTGGCGGCGCTGCGGCGTTTGGGCGAGGTGGAAGTGGACGCGCGCCAGGCCGATGTCCGGCTCTACCACCTGGGCAACAACGCCCTGCACCGCCCGGTTTATGAACGGGCTCTGACCCAGCCCGGCGCCGTGGTGCTGCACGACGCCGTCTTGCAGCATTTTTACCTTGGAGCGCTGGGCGAAGCGGACTACATCGAAGAGTTCGTTTATAACTATGGTGAATGGCGCCGGGACCTGGCCGCCGATCTATGGCGCAATCGCGCGCTTTCCGCCCAGGATGCGCGGTACTTCGAATACCCGATGTTGCGGCGCGTGGCCGAGGGTTCCCTGGCCGTTGTTGTGCACAACCCGGCCGCGCGCGCCGCCGCGCTCGACCATGTTCCGCAGGCGCGCGTGGTGGAGATTCCCCACTTGTTCGCAGCACCCCAGGCGCCGCCTGCCGGTGAAATCGTGCGTCTGCGCGAGAGCTGGGGCCTTGAGCCCCACACATTCCTGTTCGGGGTTTTTGGCTATCTGCGTGAGAGTAAGAGGCTTTGGAGCGTGTTCAAGGCATACTCGAAGCTGCGGGCGGCGGGCATCGACGCCGCGCTCCTCGTAGTCGGCGATTTTGTGTCGCCTGATCTCGAACGGGCGGTCGGGCCTGAGCTCAGCCGCCTCGGCGTTCTCCGCGCCGGCTTTCTAAGCCAGCCCCAATTCTGGCGCGCCGCGTACGCCGTGGATGCCTGCATCAACTTGCGGCGCCCATCAGGCGGTGAAACCAGCGGCATCACCATACGGCTGATGGGCATCGGCAAGCCGGTCATAGTGAGCGATGGCGGTGAGAACGCCGCCTTCCCACCCGAAGTCTGCCTCCGCGTTCCCGCCGGAGTTGCCGAGCCTGCCGCGCTGGCCGATTATATGATGTGGCTAGCGCGATTCCCGGCCGACGCCCGCCGGATCGGACGGCGAGGCGCGGCCTGGATCAACGCGAACCACGCGCTGGATAAAGTTGCCGCGCGCTATTGGGAATTGCTGTGCGAGTTGCGTGCTTGATATTGGCTGCCGCGCTGGCGCTGGGTTCCGCCCCTGCGGCGGTCGAACAGCAGTTACACGTTCTCATCCCTATGCGCGACGGCATCCATCTGTGCGCCAATATCTTCCGGCCGGCCGGCCCCGGCCGCTATCCCGCGATTCTCGTGCGCACGCCGTACAACAAAGGCCAGAAGCTGCCGGACGCCTATCAGGATTTCCTCAACCACGGCTATGCCGTGGTGGTGCAGGACGTGCGCGGCCGTTACGATTCCGGAGGCGTGTTTGAACCCTATCACCAGGAGACCCCGGACGGCGACGACACGCTGAACTGGATCGCCAGCCAGCCGTGGTCTGACGGGCAAGTCGGCATGACCGGCG